>CANCBY010000155.1 GCA_947374445.1 Pseudobdellovibrionaceae bacterium | reverse complement strand
GGAAGCCTTGTTGAGATGGACCGCTTCGTAACTCACAACTGCACTAACTTTGGAATGGAAAAAAACAAAGTTCCGGGCGACGGCGTGATCACGGGATTCGGTCGCATCAATGGCAAGGGCGTTTATGTTTTCTCTCAAGATTTTACGGTTATGGGCGGCAGTATGTCTCGCACACAAGCCAATAAAATTTGTAAAATCATGGACCTCGCTGTTAAAAGTGGCTGTCCAGTTATTGGTTTGAATGACTCAGGCGGTGCTCGTATTCAAGAGGGCATTGAGGCTCTTGGTGGCTATGCAGATATTTTTACTCGCAACACGATGGCCTCAGGTGTGATCCCGCAGATCACCGGAATTATGGGGCCTTGCGCGGGAGGAGCTGTTTACTCTCCTTCAATCACGGACTTTGTTTTCATGGTGAAAAAAACTTCTTACATGTTTGTCACGGGCCCTGATGTTATCAAAACTGTTACTCACGAAGATGTTACTAAAGAAGATCTTGGTGGAGCGACAACCCATTCGCAAAAATCAGGCGTTGCTCATTTTGCCTGTGAAGACGATAAGCACACGCTCTTAATGATCCGTGAGCTTTTGGCGTTTTTGCCTTCAAACAATCTCGACGATGCTCCTCAATTGCCGACCAAAGACAGCCCAGATCGTTTGTGTGAATCGCTCAACACATTGATTCCAGACAGTCCTAAGAAACCTTACGATATGTTGGCTTTGATTAATGAAGTTGTGGATGAACATTATTTTCTCGAGGTTCATAAACACTTTGCACAAAATATTATCGTCGGCTTCGCCCGAATGAATGGTCGCAGTATTGGTGTTGTTGCCAATCAACCTCAGTTTCTTGCAGGCTGTCTTAACATCGAAGCCTCACGAAAAGCGGCAAGATTTATTCGGTTTTGTGATGCCTTTAATATTCCTATAGTTTCATTTGTTGATGTCCCTGGATTTTTACCAGGAACAGATCAAGAGTGGAACGGCATCATCACCCATGGAGCAAAGCTTCTTTTTGCCTATGCTGAAGCAACGGTGCCAAAAGTGACTTTGATTACTCGCAAAGCTTACGGCGGAGCGTACATCGTGATGGGCTCCAAACTTCTTCGCTCAGATGTAAATCTAGCTTACCCAACAGCTGAAATTGCCGTGATGGGTGCCGAGGGCGCGGTAAATATCGTTTTCCGTGAGCAGGTTGCGAAAGCAAAAGATCCTGCTGCCGAACGCGCTAAGCTTACCAAAGAGTACGAAGAAAAATTCAGCAATCCTTATGTGTCCGCAGAGCTTGGCTACACCGATGAAGTCATCGAGCCTTCGATCACACGCAAACGGATTATTGATTCTTTAGAAATGCTAAGAACCAAAAGAGATGTGAATCCGCCAAAAAAACATGGAAATATTCCGCTCTAATTTGAGGTGACTGATGTTTAAAAAAGTTTTAATAGCAAATCGTGGCGAAATCGCAATTCGTGTGACCAGAGCTTGCCGTGAGCTGGGTATCATTTCGGTGGCTGTATTTAGCGACGCAGATCGCGACAGCCTTCATGTTATTCTCGCGGACGAGGCTTATAATATAGGTCCGGCTCCTAGCAAAGAGTCTTACTTGAATATTCCAAAAATCATTTCCGTCGCCAAAGCTGCCGGTGTTGATGCCATTCACCCGGGCTATGGCTTTTTGTCTGAGAACACGAACTTTGCTCGTGCCTGCAAAGAAAATGGCATTACCTTTATTGGACCAACTCCTGCCAATATAGACTCTATGGGAGACAAAATCTCGGCAAAAGCCCTGATGAAAAAAGCCAATGTGCCGACGGTACCTGGTTCAGATGGCGCTGTTGCAAACTTGGACGACGCGAGAACTGTTGTTAAAAAAATTGGATTACCTGTAATAATCAAAGCCTCTGCAGGCGGTGGTGGCAAAGGGATGCGCGTTGTTCGCAACGAATCGGAGCTTGAGAGCGCCTACAGAGCATGTACCTCAGAGGGACAAAACTATTTTTCAGACTCTACGGTCTACATTGAAAGATTTGTCACCGATCCAAAACACATTGAGATTCAGGTTTTCGGCGACACTCATGGCAACGTAATTCATCTATTTGAACGAGAATGCTCGGTACAAAGAAGACATCAAAAGATTATAGAAGAGGCTCCATCTCCATCCGTACCACAAGATGTGCGGCTAGCGATGGGCGCTGCTGCTGTAAGAGCAGCAAAGCAAATAAGCTATGTTGGCGCTGGAACAATTGAATTCATTTTTGATAACTCGACAAAAGAGTTTTTCTTCATGGAAATGAATACGCGCCTCCAGGTTGAACATCCGATTACAGAGCTCACGACGAATGTAGATCTCGTTAAAGAGCAAATTTATGTCGCGCTTGGCAGGCCGCTAAGCTTCAAACAAGAAGATATCGTTCAACGGGGACATGCTATTGAAGTACGAATCTGTGCCGAAGACCCCGTTACATATAAACCAAGCCCGGGGTTGATTCGCGCTTGTCGCCATCCACAAGGTCCTTTCGTGCGAGTCGACTCTTACGCGTATCCTGGCTATGAAGTGCCAATTTATTACGACCCAATGATCGCCAAAGTAATCACTTGGGGTGAAACTCGCACAGAAGCCATTGATAGAATGCAAAGGGCTCTAACAGAATTCATTCTTTCTGGAATTAAGTCTAACATCGTTCTTCATAAATCTATTTTGAAGCATCCAAAGTTTTTGGATGGAAGTTACACAACTCAGTTTCTTGAAAAAAACTTCGAGGTTATTGAGCCTGAACTTTTCAAAGAAGTAGACGATGATGTGTTTTTGATCGCAGCAGCAATCACCGCCTACAACGATCGCAAATCTAAAGACGTTCGACTCCTGGCGGCCCCTTCGCGCTGGAGAAGAGTCGGACGCAAAATGCAGTTGAGGATATGACATATGTATTTTGAAGCAGAACTTAAAGGCAAAACCTACAAAGTTGACGTTGTTGAAACAAAAACTCACTGGAAAATTTCTTTGCAGCCTGACGGTGGCGAAAAAGTTCAACATGACATCAGCAAAAATGATTACAAAAAAACAGAGAGTTATTTTAGCTTTTTGTTTCGGGGTGTTTCTTACCTGATGGATGTCGTTGGCTCCGATACTGAATACACCGTTTTCACTAGAAACTCGTTTAGAACACTTTCGATCTATAACGATGAAATGCTTCTTCATGAATCATTGAAGCGTGGCGGTGGACTAGGCGCTGATACTGAACTTCGCTCCGGCATGCCGGGTAAAATTATTGAAATTTTTGTTAAGGCCGGTGACGTCGTTAAGGCAAATAAGCCTCTTCTAATCATGGAAGCCATGAAAATGGAAAACGAAATGCGCGCAACCGGTGATGTTAAAATCAAAGAAATTTGCATCAAGCAAGGCGACTCTGTTGAATCGGGCGCCCTGCTTATTAAATTTGATCCGTTAGATTAAAAGAATTATTCAAGACCTGGCTGTGGGCGATTTCTCTCGAGAACGCCCACAATAAGCACAGCGATTTCATACAGTAAGATCATTGGCACCAGCATCATCAACATGCTTAAAAGATCTGGTGGAGTAATTATCGCTGCAACAACAGCAATTCCCATGACCGCGTATCTTCTTTTTTCTTTCAAAAACTTTTGAGAAACAATCCCAAAAAGCGACAAAAGCACAATGATTAGCGGCAACTCAAAAGCGACGCCAAATGCAATCGCTGTCGTTACAAAAAATGACAAGTATTCAGAGATAGAAATCATCGGCTTGTCGATGTCTCCCCCAAAGGTCATCAAGAATTTAAACGCCATCGGAAACACGATAAAATAGGAAAACAAAATACCCAGAACAAACAAGATGCTCCCCGACAGTATAAAGGCTATTCCATATTTTCGTTCGCGCTCATAAAGTCCTGGAGAAATAAATCCCCAAACTTGCGCGGCAATATATGGAAAGGCCAAAATAACTCCGCCAAAGACTGCGAGCTTTAAGTGAGCAATGAATTTGTCCATAGGAGCAGTAAAGATCAAGCCTCCGCCCTGGAGGTAGGGTGCAATTGGTGCACGTATAAGATCAAAAATTTTTTCGGTAAAATTGTAGCAAGCCACCATTCCAAAAAGTGCTGCGTACAAAGACCTTACTAAACGATAACGAAGCTCGGTTAGGTGTCCGACCAATGTGCCATTATTGGGATCCATTTCATCACCCCTTTTTTGGCTCATTGGAATCCTTCGCATCTGTTAGATTTGAAGTCACATTAGATGTCGTACTTGATGTCGCAATCGGCGCTGCACTTGATTCTGGTGTGGTAGGATGATTTTCAGCCACTTTAGCATTGTGTGCTTCAACCTCGGAGCTCAGTTTGCGGATATTTTCGTCACGAGTGGCAGACTTCATGTCTTCTGCTAAAACATTTGTCGCACGCTTAAATTCATTGAGCAATCTGCCAATAGTCCGCGCGACTTCAGGAAGCTGTTCTGGGCCGATAAAAATAAGCGCCAAAACCAAAAGAACAATAAGATGTGTAAAGCTTAATCCAAACATTTTTAGTTAATCCTGACGGATCAACTTTATATTATCTTTTGAGACGGTGACAACACCCATTTCGATTAGTTTTTCTCGCGCAAGCTCAGAGCCTGTTCGCAAGTATCTATCATAAAGACGCAGTATGCTTTGATCGCTCTTTATAAATGACTGCTGTGAGATATAGGTAAGAACATCCACAAACTCCAAAAATCTCTGTGAAAAAACTTTGTAGACTTTGGCTGTTGTATCTTCTTTGCTGACATAGGCTAGGCTTTCATACGCTGCACCACCCATATCCGCATAATATTCGATATCAACACTCTTACGCTCCAAAGAGTCGCCAAAAAATCCACTGATGTAAAGCGACCGATCGCCTAATTTTTTAAGAAGCTCTCTTCTCTCAGCGATTTCAGCATTATTGGCGCGCAAATACATTTCTGCGAGAGTTGTAGGAACGGGAGCACCCGTTTGATCTAGCCTGTCGTCATGAAGATTTCTTGCGTCTAAATAGTGTTCTAGTAAATCGACGAGATACTTCTGAACGGCAGGATAAGTCTGAAGATTTCTCTTGGTCATTGCTGTCCCAACAACCTCTGAAAAATACTCTCTCGGAGAGACAAAAAGCGCGTTTGTATTTGAATCTAATTTGCTCTTCATCCTGTGCTTACCCTCTGAAGACTTATCGGCTACACTCTGCCTCTATTTTAGCCAATTCGTCCCAAAACGAGACGATTAAAAATGTTTCTAGGCCTTTGTCTATGTCGAGATAAGCATCCGTTTTTCGCACCATAAAAAACTTTAAGCCCATGGATTTATAGGGCCCACAACTGTCGTTACAGACTTCTGTGAAAATATTTTTTTTGCCAGCTTTTGAATACGTCCTGCTGTGACAGCAAAGTATTTTTCAGCGACGGCAAGTCCTTCATTGGCATCATTGCCATAAATTTCATCGTATAAAATGCTTGAGGCCACCGACCCGGCGCTTTGCAAATCGATGTCATGTCGTCCGATCAAATATCTTTGCGCCCTCAAAAGCTCTTCGGGGCCAACTAACTCAGATGTCAAAAGTGTAAATTGTTCGCTCAGCATCGATAAAGCTTTTTGCACTTTTTCTGGTGAACAACCGATATAGGCACCAAAATATCCGGTCTCCAAACCTTCCATTCTCATCGGCGATACTGAATAAGCTAATGAATTTTTATCTCTCAATTCCAAGAAGAGTCTTCCTCCTTGGCCCGCCAAAATAGACTGCATGATTTGCAAGGTATAGCGCTCGGGATCAGTAATTGTTAACCCGTGATAACCAATCATGACGTGGCTTTGTTCTTTTTTAGACTCTATAAACGACTGAATTGGAGAACTCAGTGTTGGAACATCAAATTTTTTGCTTACAATTTTGCCAGGGCCCATGTTCTTTGTTGATTCCTCAATCCACTTAATCCATTTAACTCTATTAAAATTTCCACTCAATACGATGGTTAAGTTTTGTCTTTGAGAAATTTGCGCCCAATGCCTTTTGATATCTTGAATTTTTATCGCTGCAACCGACTCAACATCACCGAGCATCTCTCTGGCATAA
>CANCBY010000154.1 GCA_947374445.1 Pseudobdellovibrionaceae bacterium | reverse complement strand
AACGAACTCAAGCCCCGCAGTGCCTTGAACTGAGTTCGAATTAAGCGAAGTGCTTCTGAAAGCTGATCGATTTCAGTGCGAGTAAACGCGGTGCTCGTTCCGCCCAGCATCAAGGTTTTTAACTTCATCACCTGACCCAAGAAAGAATCTGAAATTTGATTTTCCGACAAAAGATAGCGATTGAAAAAATGCTGCAACTCTCTGTCAGAATAGCGATCAGCAGCTTCGCCGCGAGTGTATTTCAAAAAAGTCTTCAATGCTGATTGCACACAATCAAAATTTTGATCAATCTCGGCCACCGTTGCATTATCGACAAAGTAAGAATTTAGAAAATGGGGTATCGTCTTCAAACAAGCATTTTCAGCTAGTTCAACGTTCATCACTTGCTCAGATTGCTTTTTACCACGCAGAAATTCACCACAACCGCTAAATAGCAAGCCTGAAACAAGCAGGCTCACCACCGAAGCTATTCTTATAAATATTTTTGAGATTGTTAATTGTGAACTAAAAAACATAGCTCACTCCTAACATGATAGAGTCATTATTTTGAAATTGACCTGCCACGGTTCTATCTGCTTCGGGCGTATCCAGAGCCGATACCAGTTGCCCTTTAAGCGAAGCTTTCCAATAGGCATCCCACCGATAGTCTGCCTCAAGGCTCCAAATAGAAAAAAGATTGGCCGCCCCTCTTAAGTAGTCAGCTTCGAGATCAAGATATTTTCTTTTTGAAAATTTTTGTGATGTTGCAAGCTTGACCAATGTGGCCTCGCGAAAAGGATAACGATCAGCCAGCACGGTGCTTTGGGCGGAGCCAATAGCGCTTTGCGAATCGCCCCGAAGATCAGCTTCGCCACCTTGAACCTTAAGATAAGAAAACTGCGCTCTGCTCAAGCCTTTTTTAAATTCGACAAACGGACTCACGAGTGTCGACGGGCGATAAGCCGCATAGGTCATATCGTTCGTAAACTCAGAGGCCTTCGGGTTTTCAGAAAGAACCGAAAGACCCGCGTTGAAGCCATTAATATAATATGAAAAATCCGCAGATGCTAAACTGTGGTAATAGATCTTAGGATTCACCTGCACCTGAGCCGTATTGTTCGCAGCCAAAAAACCACTGAAGCCCAAGGCCAACTGATTACTTGGCTTTGAAGCCAATGCCACCTGCGTAAAAAATCCGTCGTCTTTTTTGCCCAGATGGGCCGAACCCACAAAGCTGCGATTAAAGATAATATCGTTGGTCTCTGGCCGCTCAATATTATAATTCACGCGGTCTGTCTGTCCGTAAAAATGAATATACGAAGGAGGAGTTTGAAACCATGGATTAGCTTTTTCAAAAGACCCATTCTTAAGCTCGTATCCGGGGCCTTGATCAGGAATGAACAAAAATGATGCAAACAGATTTACTCCCCAGTCATCTCCGCCAACGTCGAGAAACAGACCGGTGAGCCCCTGCCCTTCAGGCGCGAGAGGGTTCTGCTTAAAAAGTGGTTCGTAAAGCCCCATATTCCAAGTCGAATCAAGCTTTGACCAAGTCTCGCGTCTGCGTCCCACTGAAAATCCGCTGTCTGTCCAATAGAGCTCAGAAACATTCAAATAACTCATGATTGCGGCGCCTGCGGCATATTGACCGACCACATCTGTTTTAAACCCACTCTTCAGTGCACCAGCTGACGTTGGGGCATCAGCGCTCTTAAGCTTCGCTCCCAAATAAGTAAAGCTTCGACGGTCCGTGGCCTCGAAATCCTCGCTGACAAACTCATCTTGACTCATGATCAGCTCACCAGAAACAGCGGCCTGAGAAACCCTTGAAAACAGCCCTAAAAACAGCACGGCCTGGAGTGCTGCTAAAAGCACCCCAATGGCTCCCCTCAAATTAAAAAACGGACGCAAAGTCATCACCTAGTATGCTAGTACAAGTTCCGGACCCTGACTGGTTGCGGCTTTTGCGAGTCTGAGTGTTGAACTTTTTGTCACTCTACTCCAAAGTGGCAATGAAGTGGCAATATGATCCAAGACGCTCGAAAAATTCTGCTGATTCGCTTTTCTAGTTTTGGGGATGTCACTCAATGCCTGAGTGTTCCCACTCGCCTCAAAGAGATTGGCCCCGACGTGCAGGTTCACTGGGTGATTCGCGATGACCTAGCGGATCTTGTGCAAAACCACCCACATGTCGACAAAGTTTGGCGCCTCGATCGCCGTCTTGGCATGAAGGGTTTGCTCAAGCTCATAAAAGAGCTTAAATCACAAAACTTTACTCACATTTACGATGCCCACAATAATCTTCGCTCGCATTTAATTTGTCTTTTGCTGCGACCGCCCTGGGCTTTTTCGCGAGTCTTTTCTCCACCTGATTTTTTGCGTAAATCACAAAAAAGATTTTTGCGATTTTTGCTTTTTAGCTGGCACAAAAATTTTTTCGAGCAGCCTTTTTCTGGGCAACGTGATCTACTCGAGCCGCTCGAAGCCTGGGGGCTTAGTAAAGAATTGCCACCCGCTCCTCAGTTGCTTGTACCCGAGGCTGAAGTAGATTCAGCGGCAAAACTAATCCCGCCCGCTTGGTCCAACAAAGACGGCTATGTTGTATTGGCCGCTTCGGCGGCTTACGAACTCAAGCGTTGGCCTCTAGAAAATTGGAAAAAACTAATTCAACAAGAGGACTCTTTGCATTTTATTCTCCTCGGAGGACGTGAAGACTCTTTTCTAGAAGAGCTCAGACAAATCGACGGCCAACGTGTTTTAAACCTAGCAGGCAAAACATCACATTTACAAAGTGCCGCGATCATCCTCAAAGCGCGAGTTCTTGTCGCCAATGACACTGGACTTTTACATGTCGGCGAGCAGCTCGGAAAACCTTGCATCGCTTTGATGGGCCCTGCGCCCTTTGGTTTTCCATCGCGAGAGAGCACCGTCATCCTGCAGAGAGAACTCAGCTGCAGGCCTTGCAGCAAACACGGCCAGGGGCCTTGCGTGAATTCAGAGCTGCAAAAATGCCTGCGCGACATCACTCCTGAAGAAGTGGCGTTCCATTTGCGAAAGCAAATTGCATGATCGATATTTTTTTCTTTCTGTTCTATCGTTTTTTTTTGATTCCATTGGCTTTGCTTGTCTTAAAGATTGGCAAACCTTTTTTGCCAACAAAGCTTCAAAAAATGCTCGAAGAGCGCAGCACTCCGCAACGTCCATCTTTTTGGGCACGCCCAATTTGGATTCATGCGGCCAGTGGAGAAATTGAATACGCCAAGTCGGTGGTGCGTGAACTCAAATCCAGGTACCCTGAAATCCCAATCTTGGCGACGTATTTTTCGCCTTCGGCTCTGAAGCTGATCCACGGTGTTGCCGACATTGACTTTATTTTGCCCCTGCCCTTTGACCATCGTCCTAAAGTTAAAGCTTTCATAAACTACGTCAATCCGGTGGCCGTGCTCTTTGCTCGAACCGATGTCTGGCCCGAATTGGCTTTTCAACTGCGACAAAAAAAAATTCCCTCTCTGCTCTTCTCAGCAACGCTGTCGACACAGTCTGGGCGCGCTCAAGGAGTTGGGCGCTTTATTTCAAGATTTGCATTTGATCAACTCACGCAAATTTCGTGTGTCAACGAAGAGGACCTTCGTAATTTTTCAGAGCTTGGAGTGACCACTCCAATTTTGGTCGAAGGTGACACCCGCTTTGATCAGGCAATATTTCGTCTGCAAAATCCCAAAGCGCTCAAACTTGAGCTGAAACCACAAAGCCTGCAAGTCTTTGTGGCAGGATCGACTTGGCCCCAAGATGAGGCCGTACTCTATAGCACCTTTAAATCTTGGCTTGCTTCCGGTGGCGAGATTATTTTAGCGCCTCATGAAGTGACTGAAACTCATTTGCAAGACATAGAAGAAAAGCTAAAAGTCTTAAATTTAAAATCTCAGCGCTACAGTTCTGCACAGCAAACGGCCGAGAAGGTCATTCTGCTCATTGATACAATTGGAATTCTTCCGGAAATCTATAATTGGGGCACAGTCTCATTTGTCGGTGGCAGCTTTAAAGACAAAGTTCACAGCGTGATGGAGCCCTTAGCCGCGGGCCTGCCAGTGATTGTTGGCCCTTACCATTCAAACAATCGAGAGGCTCTTCATTTTCAACACCAGTTTTTTCAAGGAACAAAAACAACTATCGTTTCTATAGCACACAACAGCTCCGAAGCGAGTGACCTTCTTCATTCGCTCTCCTCGGCTCAAACTGCAACAGACGCAAAAGAATTTATTAAAAATTTAGTTCTGAAAAAATCGGGAGTCTCCGCCAAAATTGCTGATTGGCCCCCAATTGATGAGACCATTCGTAAACTGCAACCGACCAGCCCGCGCAAGACATAAAAAGAGGGCTGTCCGGCCGACAATTGAGGGCACCCATTCCCGAGATTGACAGCCGTACAAAAGTTCGACAGGCCACCGCAAACCTGCGACACAGGTAAAATCAACTAGTTAAGATTGCACTCAGTCCCCCCAAAAATCGCCACATCCAGCACACATATTGATACCTCCTAGGCAGGAGGATTCTTTGTGAATATCCGCTTGAGGCGAATACATGCCGATCTAATAGCTATGCCATTGCTGGCTTTGGCCTTGGCAACCTCTATTCTCGAAGCTCCCCGCGCAGAGGCCGCTCCGACGTCCAATTTGACAACCAAAGAACTTCAACCTCAAGACTCTCAAAAGTCTGCGCAAGCAACTCAGCTTGAAGGTACTTGGAAAGTCCTTCTTTCTGCCCAAGACAGCCGCGATGAAATGAACCAATCCTCTGGGGTTATTTACAAGGGTGACCTCAATCTTCGCTACAGTTTGGCTCCATGGCTTGTGCTTAACGGGGCGCCTTCTCTGGTTGGGAAATCAGGCCATATTCAGGCCGATACAGATGTGGGCCCACAATCAGCTGACACGACAGGCCTTGTTGTTCGCAACGCCACGGCTGACTTTTTATTTTTGCAAAATTCTCGTTTGCAAGTCGGTGTGGCAAATCAAAAAGAGGTCCACTCTTCTTTACTTATCGACGACCGTGGATTTCCAGCAGCCAGATTGCAACTCAAAGCCTCTGAAAAAAATTACTTTCAGTGGCAGACCTTTGCTCAAGCGGCCGTGCCTACGTCTGCAAGCTTGACAACCAACTCACGAGAGTTTGAAGCCACTCCTTCTTTTAACTCTGCGGGATTGGTTGCGGGAATCCACTCAGCTGATTTGGAATGGCACAACCAAGTGGCTCTTTTTGAATATAAAAATCTTCCAATGAACATTGCAACCAGCAGCGGTTTGCTTGGCAACACGGTGCAGGTGACAAATTCGACGGATGCTCAGTTTATCTATGACTACAAAGGAGTAGAAATTCAAACTGATCTTGCCACTCGCTGGGGCCGGCGCTGGCTCACCAAGGCCATTTTTGCAGGACTTCAAAATGGTGCCGCTCCAAAAGGCTACAATACCGGAGCCATGGGGCAGCTCGAAGCAACCTATCAAATGAATTCACAGCTCAGCCTATCTCCATTTGCACAAAGCTTTCGGGTCGAGCCCGATGCCTCCGTGGCGGCATATAGCTCTAATCTTTGGCACGCAAATACTGTCGGCTATCGCGGTGGACTCAAGAGTCAGTTCTCTCAAAGATTCTCTCTCACGGCGGCTGGCGGCGAGCGCGCACCTATTTATGAAAATCCTGCTCAATCAAAAGAACGTTTTATTGAACTCACGCTGGAGACACTCGATGCGAAGTTTTAATTTTACTTCTATGAGAATTTTTTCTGTCTTCATCGCCTTGAGTTCGATGGTGGGATGCACATTGCCTCAGCCGCAAGCACGTGAGTCTGACAATGCGTCGTTCACGATCGAAAATAAAGAGCCTAAATTTACAGTTTCTCAACCGATTGCTGGCTATGCAATTCCGCAAAGCCGCACTCTTCATATTGAGTCCTGCGTGAAAGACTTAAAAATGCAAAAGCCGGTGATCAACCATCGTTTCACCGTCACTGGCGATCAAAAATCTGTCGACGTAACGACAGATGCCAGCGGTTGCCTCAATTGGGATGAGACAATGTCTTTTAACTTTTTTGCCGACGCAAAATACATCACGCTCGAGCGCACTCTTGAAGCGAAAGGGCTGCAAAA
>CANCBY010000153.1 GCA_947374445.1 Pseudobdellovibrionaceae bacterium | reverse complement strand
TGTGCGGCGTTGACGGCATGTTGACATGTAACTGTCGTAGCCAGCTTTTGCGTCGCCATTGCCAAGCAGTAAAAGCATATCGTCGTAAAGTTCTTTGTCATTGGCACGGCCTGCTCCGCCACTCAGCCGCTGAAAAAAGCGGCTCAGCGGATTGGTGACCTTTGGCAAAGGTTTGTTGTCGGCATCAGGCTGCAAAATCAAATCGCGGAGCTTGTAGATCCCTTTGTCAATCAAGGAGACCTGCGAAGTGATTCGATAAAAATCCAAAGACTTCATAGTTGCAAAAGCCGTTTTGTCGATCAAATGATAAGGCGCTAGTTTTGTGTCTTTCAGCTCTTTTTCAATATCATCAACCAGTTGAAAGAAGGATTTTTGCTTCATGCTCCAACCACCCCAAACGTGCTGCAGATATGCAGACACCGGATATTTGACATCGCCCGCAGTGAGGTCAGTTTCGGAATCAACGATCCGCCAAAAAGCCTTACCAAAGGGAATATTGGCAGGATTGGGATCATCGCTGGCGCTGTATGAAAACGAATAGGATTTCTGACTGAGATATCCATTAAAAAGATCGATGCCAAAACCCAGGAGATCAGTCCCTTGCAGTTGGCCTTTGCGGTAGCTGTAGACAGTGATTGTATTGTCAGAGGGTTGAGCACTTGGGTTATTGGCAGAAGCCGGAGGAGTGACTTTGAGTAGATGCCCTTCCGAAAAGCCCATCATTCGCCAGATCAAAATTTTGTTTCGTGTTTGCGTTGTTTGTAGATCATGATCCAACTTAAACATTGAGCCACGAAAGTTCGCATAGAGAGAGTCAGAGTCGTTGTTTGCAAAAAGCCCGCGCATAGCTCGCTTCAGTTGATCGCGTCTGTCGACCCACTTTTTTGTTTCTGGCTTGGTCAGATCAAGGCTTTGCACATAATTAGGGTCGTAGTCGATAACGAAGGCGTCTGTATCGACTCCCGTGTTCATGTTTTGCGCACGCATGCGAACCGCATTGATAAAAAAGTTTGCATCAAACTGAACACCTAGAGTGTTTGCTTTTTGCTTCCGGACATAGACTTGCAAGCCATCTTTGGTTCGCATCACTAAAGTTTGTGCGAGCACCACTCGGTTGGCGTCGGCACCCAGGCTCACGGAGTTCATAAAATTAAAAGGAGTCACTCCCAATAGTAGATACATCGGCGAAGAAATTTGCGCGTAAGCACTGACTGAGATGGTGTCAGTGATTAAAAATACTTCACCTTCTCTTAAGTCTGATAAAAATTTATCCACAGGTTGCATCGGCAAATCTGTGGGATCAGTTCCTGTGACCAACTCGCTTTTTGTTAAGACTTTTGAAAGGCTATTCATGAAGCTAGGGAGCAAAAGATTTTTCCAAGGGACCTTTTCGCTCTCTTGAAGGCTCAGGAGCGGTCGGACATGTGTATAGTCACGGCTGATAGTCATGTTGGCGCCAGCAGTGGGGAGTGTGTTTTTGACTCCATCTAGCGAGCGAAAATACCCTAGGCTTCCTGAGAGATTGAGATTATCTACGAGCTGCAAAGAAGCCGTGCTGCTAAAGTAGGTTCCAGTGCCAATGTGACGTGAAGCTTTTAAGTTGGCACCGGCCAAAGGCCCGCCCCACGAAGTGATCTCTTGCTCTTGCGGTTGAAATTTATTTTTCTTAAAGTTTTCCATGAAAGCGTCAAGCAAATCTTGTTGGTGCTTGCTGGCTGCATCTGATGCAGTAAAAGCCTGCAGTTTTTCATTGAATTTTGAAATCAAAAAACCCAAACCCGATGAACTCAAATCCACTCGCAAGTACCGCGCAAGGTCGCCATCGCTGTAGGGCGACTGACGATCCCCATGCGAAAATCGCTGCGGATATCCTGGGATTAGTTCTTGTGTGACTTTGCCATCTTTGACGATACCATCAGCAGAGCTCACCATCAAATCGGGAAGTGCGAGCTTAAAACTAGCGTTCAGATCAAAGAGCTCTGCCAGATTGTGAATCCGGTGCACAAATTTGGCATAGAGCAGTTCGTTCAGCTGGGGGGGCACTTTGGCCTCCGTGACGATTTCGCGGATGTCGCTTTCGCTCAAGGCCAAGAGCTTTCGCACAATCCAGCGAGCGTCTTCATAGGCTGTCGCTGAAAAGCTGTCGGCAAAAGGATGGGTCAAGACAACTTGCCCAGCTAAAACAGAGCCGATTTTGGGCGAAAAGCGATTCAAGCTCTCTGGAATATCCGCCAACACATAGGGTATAATGAGCGCACGAAAAGACCTGTAGCGAGAAAGCCGTTGTAGGGTGGCATAAGCGGCAGGGTTTTTTGCACTGGGTGCAAAGCCCCAAGCCAAATCAAAGTACTCAGAGGTAGCGGGTTCTAGTACGGCGCTTGAAAAAGTCAGGGTGTGGTTTTCTTTGTTGTTATCAGTCACCCAGCCTCGGGGTGCGAACTCGTTGTTCATTTCGTCTTGAGAGCTAGCTAAGAACTTCTCTTTTTCAGCCTCGTCTTTGAATTGAACTTTAAGATCTCGGTAAAATTTAGGCGAAGGGATATAGTACCCGAGCTTGCGCAAAAGTCCTGCACGCAAAAGTGAGCCATGAGTGGCCCGGCTGAGTGTCATGCGAAAGTACTCATTTGGATTTGAAAGAGATTGAACACGCCCCATATACATTCCGATATAGGACTCTTTGCTCGAAGCTTCGGGGTACATCCATTTAACACCCACCGCAGATGGCGGATAACTCATTTTGTCGGCGTCGGAGGCTTTGAGTGTTTTGTTTTGCCAGGTTGCAGAGCCAACCCAGTCTTGCCACATTTTATTTTCAATGGGGTTGAGCAAACTTAAATCTTGCCCCTGCTCGATGAGGCTTGCGGCCTCGCCCACATCCAGATTTTTTCCTTTAGAATCGATAAGGTCCGATGAGGGCTTTTTGACCGCCTTGATAGGGATCGAAACACTCTCTGCGAATGTCAATGAAGTGGGTAGTATAAAAAGCAGGGTCGCTAGAATTGAAATCTTCATTGTCGAATTCCTTCACAGTTTTGTAAACGGTACAAACTTTTCTGAGGCAATCTCTGCCAAAGAGATTCAAAGCGGCTCAAGGACAACTGGTGCCATTTTGTCGATCCGAAGGAATTGGTTAGCAGGGTGTGTGCCAAAGCTTTTTGCGCGAACTAACACGCTCAATTTTCGGAGATTATTAAAATTTAACCAAGACTTTCTTGCTTGATCAGATCTTGATTTTTGATAGTATCATATGATACTATCAAAAGATGAGTAAGCCGCCATTTGCAATCAATTCAAAAATCTTAAACCTTGTGGCTAAAATACAAGATATCGCAGGTGAGCTTCGAGCACACGCGCCGCAGTCAGGAGCTAAGCTCTCTTTAAAACTTCGCAAAGAGAATAAAATACGCACGATTCGCTCGAGTCTAGCGATCGAAGGAAACACTCTCACAGAAGAGCAAATTACCGCTATTCTAGAAAACAAGCGAGTTATTGGACCGCGAGCTCAAATAGTCGAAGTGCAGAACGCCTTAAGCGTTTACGATGCGATCTCACAATTTGACCCCTTGAAAGAAAAAGATTTTTTGGCAGCCCACAAAAAATTATTGAAAAGTCTGATCAAACAAGCAGGAAAATATCGAGTCATTCAAGTCGGTGTTTTTAAAGGCACTAAGGTCAGCCATGTAGCTCCTTCTGCAAAACAGGTTCCCCTTTTGATGCAGAGTCTTTTTAAGTTCTTGCGCCAGGATAAAGAAACGCCTTGGTTGATTAAGGCCTGCGTATTTCATTATGAGCTTGAGTTTATTCATCCATTTGAAGATGGCAATGGACGGATGGGCAGATTTTGGCAGCAGCTATTGCTCATGAAGCAGTCATCCATTTTTGAACACATCTCGGCAGAAACGCTTATTTATAAAAAACAGAAAGATTACTATAGAATTTTAGAAGAATGTGATCGTGCGGGAGATTCAACTCAATTTGTTGAATTCTCGCTGGAGATAATCTTAAGTTGCCTTGAAGATTTTAGAAAAAATTTTAAGCCCTCAAAGGTTAAAATTTCAGATCGAATTGAGCTGGCCCTTGAGTATTTTGAAAACAACTCGTTTTCACGAAAAGAATATATGAGCATCAATAGAGGAATTTCTACCGCAACTGCCAGCCGAGATCTTGCAGAGGCCGTTAAAAATAGATTATTGGTAAGATCTGGCGACAAAACAAAAGCAGTCTATAGCGGGCGGGGATCCGTCTGAGGGGTATCTAAATAATGTGATTCTTCAAAGACTTCGGTCACTAATTCGCTGACGACATGTGACCTAAACTTAGCACGGTGATAGTAGTAAAAACTTATACCGAACACCAGGCCTAAGATAAAACCCCAGAAATGGCTGCTATAGCTAATATGAGGATCAAAGGCCTCCGCGGGAAAAAACAAAAGAATAGCAACACCCAGGGCGCGCAAACCGCGTTGGTAATAGCTCCGTTTTTCATCCAATAAAAAATAGAGAGAAAGCCAAGCTCCCCCCATCCAAAAAACCACTCCCGAAGCGCCTAAGAGTTGAGTTTCAGGCTGCATGCCTCGCAAGACCAGCAAGTTAGTGATGCCACCAAATACAAAAGCCATAAATGGAAACATCCAGAGACCAAAGTACCCATTCAGAAAAGATCCAAAGATAAAAAATAAAAACATATTCGAGAGCAAATGCTTGAAATCAGCGTGGGCAAATAGCGCCGTCCAAGCTTGCCAGAATAAATGCTGATTCCAAACGCTGTTTTGTGTGGCTGGCATCCACTGCGAAGCCAAGCCAAGATCTTGCCAATAGATCCAGCTGAACAAAGCAATAATAAGAGCTACGGATGCCGATATCACAAAGGCCCAGCGAGCCGGTTTTTGTGAGAGCCATGTGCTGTGAACGACGGTGTATTGCATATTCAAAATTTGGGTGCTCTTTGCAGTCTGTCAATCTGGCTAAAAGTGGTATTTCAAAACCGAGTAGCCTTCGCCATATCCTTCGCGATAGGGGAGACTTCCTTTAGGGGACGAATCAATTGTTCCGGCATCAAACAGATGCATACGATAGCCTCCGCCAAGAGACCAATTCGGTTTGACGAAATAGCCAATGTGGCCTGAGACTTCTTTTTTCTGACTGCTATCGCTGGCTGTGCCAAAAACAAATTCACCACCACCGGTCCATTTTGATGACCACGGAAATTCAAGCGAAGTTCCAAATTTTAAAAGATCGTAGTGGCTGGCAAATGAGGCTCCTGAAGTATTGCGATAGCTCTCGACTCCAGTGAAAATAGAGAACTGCAACTCGCGGCTGAGGCCCCAAGGTGAGCCTGTGATAAAGCGGTAGTGGTATCTAGCTTCAAGATCTTTTAAAGAGCTTTGGCCTGTGCCGGTGTCATTGAGGCCTGCAACGCCAGACTTGATACTCCCCTCAAAGCCTTGGTTGCCTTTCCAATAAAGTCCATGAATACCGAGTCCTGAGGCCACAGGGGTGCCTTCACCAGCATAAGTTTGCTCTGAAGAAAACGCAGTCCACACAAATCCGTTCGCCGAAATTTCTGTGCTATTGTATTTGCTATTTGGAAATTGCGACTTGGGAGCTTCGATTTTTACGCTGGTTGTATTTTCAACGGCAGCGGTTTTTCTTTCGGCGATGGTCTCAGCTGGAGACTCAGTGGGCTTTGCTTGCGCAGTTGTTGGAGTTTCTTTTAGCGGCATAGATGGTGCGTTAACGTTTAAGCTAATTACTTTTGAAGCTGGACTTTCTTGCCCGTAAATATTGACAGTCCAAGCTCTGGCTTTAAATTTGCCAGCCATGGGCGCTCTCCATTGGCTTTGAGTGCCAACCAGTTCTTGGATTTTTTTGCCACTGAGATCAGTGATCTCAGTGCGTGTTCGAACGCCGTTCGATGCCCATTTCATGTTGAATGGCTCGCCGAGTGGCACGTTGAGTTTGCCACTTGCCAGGCGAGGAGCTGCTGGAGGTTCGGGTGCAAATACAGAAATCTCTAAAGCCGAAGACCAATTCGAAAGCTCTTGGTTTTTATTCACAGTTTTAAATCGGTAAAAGTACATGCCTGGCTTCAGAAAACTCAAAATAAAATCTTTTTTTGTGCTCCAAAAAATTTGGCGGCTCTCTGGTTTAAAAGTCTTATCTTGTGAAGCTTGGATGATAAAGCCCAAAGGTGCGCTAGCTGATGTTTGTAAGCTTATCGGTGCCCGTGTGATGTTGTTGATCAGCGGCAGCGAGCGCACAGGAGTTGA
>CANCBY010000152.1 GCA_947374445.1 Pseudobdellovibrionaceae bacterium | reverse complement strand
GGAGTTATTGCTCCTCAAGTAGGGATGCTCAAACTGCTAGAGTCCTTAGGTCCCACCAGCCAGGTCGATTTGGGCTCTCAATTAAGTATAGATAAAGCTTCAATGGTAAAATTGATCGACAACCTTGAGTCTAATGAGTTAATAACTCGGACTCCTTCTCCTAATGATAGAAGGATAAACCTTTTACAAAACACAAAAAAGGGCAGTCAGCTGCTCTCACAAGCCTCTGCCTGCAGGATGCAAATCGAAGACAAGTTCTTAGAGCCCCTGACCGTTGAGGAGAAAAGAGTTCTTCTCAAAGCTATCCCTAAACTTCTAAAGTAGTTACTTCAGCAGACTGCTTCGCCCCTAACCGCCCCAAAAGATATCCTGAAGATGTCTGACCTCTAGTCAGATAAGTACCTTTTACATTACCAATCAAAAAACCAACCCTTTTACCCAAAACCGGGTAGATTGCGCGACTTAGACATCAAACATGAATCAAAGATTCATTTGAAAGGCCAACACGTGGACACGCCCCAAAAAACAGACTCTCAAGAGACGGCTCCCATCCTCACTAATGAGGCAGAGATTGCAGCTGCGGCTCCAACCTCAACCGAGCCCACAATCAGCTTTGCCGACCTCGGCTTAATGCCAGAGCTCGTAAAGCATCTTGAATCATTGAACTTTAAAGTTCCAACCCCTATCCAAGTACAAACTATTCCTCAGCTCCTTAAAATGGACGGAGATTTTATCGGTTTAGCACCGACAGGAACTGGTAAAACAGCGGCCTTCGGATTGCCACTGGTGCAAGCTCTTGATCCTGCTGACAAATCAACTCAAGCTTTGATCTTGTGCCCGACTCGTGAACTTGCTTTGCAAGTTTCAGCACAAATCCAAAGCTTTGGTTCAAAACGCGGTCTTCGCGTTGTGACCATTTACGGTGGAGCTAGCTACCGCCCTCAAGTTGAAGGTGTTAAACGCGGAGCTCACATTATCATCGCCACTCCAGGCCGCCTTGTCGACATGCTCGATCAAGAGATCGTCAAACTCGGCAAAGTAAAAACTGTAGTTCTTGATGAAGCCGACGAAATGGTTTCTATGGGATTCAAAGATGACCTTGAGCGCATCCTTGGTGAAACTCAAAGCGAAGGCGAAAGCCCACGCACTTGGTTGTTCTCAGCAACAATGAGCCCAGGTGTTCGCAACATCGCTCAAGGTTATTTGAAAACAACTGGCTCTGTCGAAGTCAAAGGCGGACCACGCCTTTCTGAGCTGATTCAGCAATGTCACTATGCTGTTTATGAGCGCGACAAATCAGAAGTACTTTTGCGCGTATTGCAAACTCATGATGATTTCTATGGATTGATCTTTTGCCAAACAAAAGCTGAAGTTGCCGAGCTTGCTCGCATCTTAACAAGCAAAGGTTATCCTGCAGAAGCTATCCACGGAGATAAATCTCAAGCAGACCGCGAAAAAACATTGGCTCTTTTCAAGCGACGTGCGGTTAAAGCCCTTGTTGCAACAGACGTTGCTGCTCGTGGTCTTGATATAAAAGATCTTACTCACGTTGTGAATTACTCACTTCCTTGGGAAGTTGATACTTACGTTCATCGCATCGGTCGTACAGGCCGTAACGGTCAAAAAGGTATCGCCCTCAATTTGATTTCACCGAATGATGTGCGTGGACTTCACCGCATTCAAAGCGTGTTGAAAGTACAAATCCCACGTCTTGAAATTCCACCAGCTAAAAAACTGGCTCAACAACGTCTTGAAAAACTTCAAGGTGAATTGACGATCGCTATGGCGAACGAAAAACTTTATGCAAAAGCGCAAGAGTTTGTTGGGATGCTTGGCTTTGAAGGTCCTTTGATGGAAAAAACAGGTCTTGAGATTTTTGCAGCTATGGTTGCAGCTTTCAACAAAGACTTGCTTGGACAAAAAGACATCGAGACTTTTGCAACTGAAGCTCGCAGCCGTGGCGGATTTGCTCGCGGTTCGGGTCAATCTCGTGGCCCTCGCAGTTTTGATCGTGGTGGTGACCGCGGAAGTGATAGAGGCGGAGACCGCGGTGGTTATGACCGTGGTAGTGACAGAGGCGGAGATCGTGGTGGTTACGACCGCGCTGCTGGCCCTCGTCGTTATGATCGCAGCCCTCGTGCTGATGACCGCGCTCCTAGCACTGCAGAAAGACCTTCTCGCTTTGGCGGAACAAACATCGAAGATCGTGCTCCTCGCCCAGAGTTCAAACGCGAAGCTGGCTTTGAGCCCCGTGGCCCTCGTCGTGAGTACACTCGCGACAGCCGTGATGGCGGTTTTGAGTCTCGCACTCCACGACGTGATGTTGGTGGATTCCGCAAAAACTCTTTCGAAGATCAGCCATCGGCTCCTCGTCGCGATGAGGGCCGCAGCTTTCAAACAGGCCGCCCCACTCGCGATACAGCTCGCTGGTAGTCTTTAGCTAGATCTAACAATTATCAAAAATAAAAAGCCCGCAAAGAATTCTTTGCGGGCTTTTTATTTTCAAGACTCTGATGAACTTTCGCTATTACCCCCCCGCCGACATCAGCATAAACTATTGCTATAGTGGAGAAAATGCTGCATAATCTCCACTATGAAGTCAAAAAAAACCAAGCTTAATTTGATGGTATATCTGCCACGGCTCTTGGCTCTGCCAAAGAAGAGCTTTCTTTTGTTTGGCCCTCGGGGGACAGGCAAAAGCACCCTTATCCGCCAGAAATTGCAGTCCAAACTAGAAATCAATTTGCTGAAGTCTTCAGAGTTTATCCCTTTAAGCCAAAATCCTAGTTTGTTACGTGAACGGGTTGATCACTTAAAATCTGGCGACTGGGTGTTTATTGATGAAGTTCAGAAGATTCCGTCACTTTTAGATGAAGTCCATTCTCTTTACGAAGAAAAGCGGCTTAACTTTGCCCTCAGCGGGTCAAGTGCTCGAAAGCTAAAAAGAGGCGGAGCGAATTTATTGGCAGGACGCGCTTTGCAAGTAAACTTATTTCCTTTGGTACATAACGAATATTTTAATAAAGTTTCATTGCTCGATGCAATTGACTGGGGAACGTTGCCTGCTGTTGTTATGGACAAAGAAAACCGATTAGAGACTCTTTCCACTTATGTTGAGACCTACCTAAAACAAGAGCTGATAGAAGAAGGGTTGATCCGAAAGCTAGAGCCCTTCATTCGATTTTTGAAGATCTCTGGAGTTTATAATGCACAAATTCTAAATGTCGAAAATATAGCTCGAGAATCACATATCGGAAGAACAACCGTAGACAAATATTTTGATATTCTTGAGGACACGCTCATCGGTGCTCGTCTTCCAGCTCTTAGGTTGGGCCTTTCAAAGAAAGAGCTCGTCCATCCAAAATTTTATTTTTTTGATCAAGGCGTGGCCAGGGCTTGTGCTGGCTTAATATATGAAGATATTGACAATGTTTGGCGGGGGTATTCGTTTGAAACTTTGGTTTACAATGAGGTAAAAGCCTACAATAGATATAAGGCAAAAAATCGAGAGATTTTTTATTACAAAGTTTCCGGCGGAACAGAAATTGATTTACTCGTAGAGTTAAATAAAAAAACAATTTCAAAGCCCCAATCATTGCTTGCAGTTGAAATTAAATTTTCTAAAAAATGGGATTCCCGGTGGAGTTCAAATTTAAATGCAATTCAAAAAGAAACTCCTAAAATAAAACGCTCTATTGGAGTTTATACAGGAAGTGAAGTTTTGCACCAAAATGGAGTTACCGTATATCCATTTAAAAGCTTTATCGAAGAACTCTACAATGGGAGCATTTTCTAACCTGTAGAAAAAAGACCTTTTAGATCTAATAGTTATCAAAAATAAAAAACCCGCAAAGAATTCTTTGCGGGTTTTTTATCAAGACTCTAAATCTAGCTATAAATCTAAAAACGAATTACAAACCGCGGATCAAATTCAAAGCGCTTCCAGCACGGAACCACTTCAATTGCTCAGCATTGTAAGTGTGCTTAAGCTCAACGGTCTCTTTAACGCCGCCTTTGTGCTCAAGAACCATTTTGACATGTTTGCCTGGAGCCAAATTCGCAAGATCCGTAAAGCTCACGCGATCGTCTTCTTGAATTTTGTCGTAGTCCGCAGGATTTGCAAATTGCAATGCCAACACGCCTTGTTTTTTAAGATTGGTTTCATGAATTCGCGCAAAGCTTCGGACCACAACCGCTGTGCAACCCAATAAGCGCGGGCACATCGCCGCGTGCTCACGAGAAGAACCTTCGCCGTAGTTTTCATCACCGAAAATAACCCAACCTTTGCCAGCAGCACGGTACTCACGAGCTGCTTTTGCAAACTCAACACCAGCCGCACCACTCAACTGGCTTTTTGTTTTACCAATTTCGTTAGTGAAAGCATTGGTAGCACCCAAAAGCATATTGTTTGAGATGTTGTCTAAGTGACCACGGAATTTCAACCAAGGTCCCGCTGGAGAAATATGATCTGTCGTGCATTTGCCTTTAGCTTTTGCCAACACCAATTGCTCAGTAATGTCTTTGCCATCCCATTTTTTGAAAGGCTCCAAAAGTTGCAAACGTTCTGAGGTAGGGCTCACAACAACCTTGGCCGCAGAGCCCGCAGGTTTTTGATAACCATCAACATCAGCCACAAAACCCTTCACAGGAACTTCAGGGCCTACAGGAGCAGTCAGTTTGATTTTGCCATTCGGACCCACAAGCTCTTCAGTCATTGGATTGAAATCCAAACGACCTGCAAGACCTAGCGCCATTACAAGCTCTGGTGAACCGATGAAACACAAAGTCTCGCTGTTGGAGTCGTTGCGTCCGCGGAAGTTACGATTGAATGAAGTTACAATCGTGTTCTTTTCGCCTGACTTAACATCATCGCGCTTCCATTGGCCGATGCAAGGTCCGCAAGCATTTGCAAGCACTGTAGCACCGACGTCATTGAACACTTTCATCTGACCATCACGTTCGATGGTATTTTGAATTTGTGTAGAGCCTGGAGAAACCAAGAACGGTTGATTCATTTTCACGCCGATAGCCATTGCTTGGCGAGCGATGCTCGAAGAACGCTCGATATCTTCGTAAGAAGAATTCGTGCAAGAGCCAATCAATGCTGAAGACAATTTCATGTTCCAGCCTTTTTCTTTAGCTTCTGCTGCGATCGCAGAAATCGGACGGGCAAGGTCTGGAGTGTGAGGTCCCACCAAGTGAGGCTCTAGAGTTGAAAGATCAATCTCAACCACTTCGTCGAAATATTTTTTAGGATCAAGAGCTACTTCTTTATCAGCTAGCAAAAGATCTTTATTTTTATCAGCAAGATCAGCCAATGCTTGGCGATTAGTTGATTTAAGATAAACACTCATGCGCTCATCATAAGGAAAGATCGAGCAAGTCGCACCCAACTCTGCTCCCATGTTTGTGATGGTCGCTTTGCCTGTGCAAGAGATCGAAGACGTGCCTTCACCGAAGTACTCAACGATTTTGTCTGTTCCACCTTTTACTGTGAGCAGTCCGCAAAGTTTGAGGATGACATCTTTTGCTGATGTCCAACCGTTCATTTTACCCTTGAGATGCACACCGATGAGTTTTGGATTTTTAACTTCCCATGGAAGCCCTACCATCACATCACTCGCATCAGAGCCACCCACGCCTACGGCACACATGCCAAGGCCGCCCGCATTGGGAGTGTGAGAATCTGTACCGATCATCAAGCCACCTGGGAATGCATAATTCTCAAGAACGACTTGATGAATGATCCCAGCGCCTGGTCTCCAGAAACCAATATTGTAGCGTGAAGCTGCAGTTGAGAGAAAATCAAAAACTTCTTTGTTCACAGTGTTCGAGGTCGCCATGTCAGCGTCTTTGCCTTTGTAAGCTTGAATCAAGTGATCACAATGAACAGTCGAAGGAACCGCTGCTTCTTCTTTGTTTGCGAGCATGAATTGCAAAATCGCCATTTGCGCCGTTGCATCTTGCATCGCTACGCGGTCTGGTCGCAAAAGCAAAAAGCTTTCGCCGCGTTTAAGCTCTTGGTGTTCTGGATCGTCTAAATGTCCGTAGAGAACTTTCTCTGCCAATGTCAGGGGTCGACCCAATCTTTTGCGGATCACAGCCAAGCGTTGAGCTGTTTTTTTGTAAACTTCTTGAACCATTTCGGGAGAGGTTTCGATTTTTGCCATGAGATGCCTTTGCTCCTTAAATTGAAGTCTTGTAATTGAAGACTCTAAATGAACTACCGAGTGTAGAGGCTCAAGCCAAGGGGCTCAAGGCTTGGAGCGGCGATT
>CANCBY010000151.1 GCA_947374445.1 Pseudobdellovibrionaceae bacterium | reverse complement strand
TCCGAAGGTCGAGAGCCATTTTTTTCACAGGCTCGTGAGTCTGTTGACTTCAACGACAAACAAAAAATGAGTCTTGAATGGACCAATCAAAAAATCAGCGAGTTTCAATGGTCTGGCCCGGGCTTTGTGTTTTCTTGTCATGGTTCTCGCTGTCACTGCAGTCACTGATCAGGCCTAGTATTTTTAAAATCGTCATGCCAAAATTTTAGGGCATGATGGATCGAGCCCTGATAGGCGTAATTTTATTTTTGAGTTGCACTGTTCGTGCAGCCAACTGGGAAGAACCCGAAAAAGGCACAGTGACGGCTCGTATGGGTGTTATTGCGCAGACTCTTGAACTAGAGATTAAAAAAGCAGACAATTCAGTCCCTGCCAGTAAGCTGCAATACAAACCAGCGCCTTCAAACAGAACCTTTTTGTCGTTGGGATATGCAAATTTTGGCTTATCCGGGTCGGCCAGAAATCCAACCAGTGACGTTACCGATGCAAAATACGGAACGACAACTTCAACTGATTTTCAATTTCGTTTTTTTGGCAAGTACGCAAGTCACGAAATCTTTTATCAAAGATACAAAGGCTATTACTTAGAAAATACAGGCGATGTTTCGCCCGGATATGATTCAAATACGCCCCGTCTACAAAACAAAGAGATGAATACTGAGGCCGTTGGTATCAACGTGATTTATAATTTTAATCCGGACAATTATTCTCCAGGAAGCATCTACGATTCGTCCACAAAGGCCAAATCAAGTGGTGGAGGTTGGCTGGCTACAGCTTCTTTGAATAAGCATTTGCTCTCGACTCCAACTACTTTGGTGCTAGGAACAGCCAACGGATCTTACGAAGGCTTTGAGAACTTAAGATTAGCCAATGTTTACACCGCCGCTGTTGGTGGTGGCGGTGGTTACGTGCTAGCAGCTCGTGGATTTTATTTAGGGGCTCAAGTGTTATTGTCATTAGGGTATGAGAAGCAATTCTTAGAATACCAGGCCGCGCCTTCGGCACAGTACGACTCTGTCGTATTAAAAGGAATTATCAGACTCGGCCTCGGCTATAGTGGTGATAACTTTTTGGCAGGAGTTGCTTTTAACAATGACAATAACGGCGCATCGATCGCTAAAACCTCCGTGCAGTTCAGCACGACTGAGGCGACTGTTTTTATGGGCTACAGATTTACTGGATTGAATATGCCGGTATTGGATCGCTGGTCAGACCGATTGTTTGATTGAAATAAATTATTCTTTCTCAGCAGAAGCGTTCAAAAACTTTTCATTGTTATGGCTGAATTGAGCTCCGAAATATTTTCGAAACATGCTTTGCGCCAAGTAAGTCGACTTCACAGTCCATTTTTCGCGGTTCACTGTGATAGCTGCGACAGCGAGCTTTTGCTTTTCGCTGATCGCGTAGCCAACAAACCAGTCCACTTTGCCTTTAGGGTTGTCGCCATGAAGTGATCCGGTTTTGCCGCCCATTTCGAGCTCTTCAAATTTGCGATCTCGGACCAATTGCCTAAATGACTTTCTGCCAGTGCCATTGGTGACGGTTTCTTCCATCAGTTCTTTGAGGCGCTTGGCCCCTTCTTTCGTCATTGTGACCGCAGCCGTGACAGGCTCCGATTGAAAGATCACTTGGCCTGTAGAGTCTTTAACCCGCTCAACAATATAGGGAACTCGCATCACCCCGTCGGCTGCAACTGAAGCGGCAATCATCGCACCTTGGATGGGCGACATGCGTGTGATTTTGTTAAAGCCCGAAGCCACTTCGGCCATATGAAAGTTTTTCTCTTCAGGAATATCCGCAAAGCCTGGGTCAAATGGAAGATCCGACTGGATATTTTGATTGAAGCCAAAACGGATGGCGTACTCTTTAAGGTCTCCCAGCTGCAAGCGGTCCAAAGACAAACGTGCGAAGACCGTATTGATCGAGCGGGCAAAGGCCTCTCGCAGGGTCATGTTCCTAGACCAACGGTTGGCTGTGTTTTTCATGACGTTCTTGCGGTACAGGGTGTGGTTTCCGCCATTGAACATGATTAAAGTGTCTGGATTGAGAGCGTATTTATCAAGAGCCGCAGTTGCTGTGACGATTTTAAAGACCGAAGCGGCAGGATATGTTCCTCGAAGCGCCAAGTTGGGGGCTGATTCGTCGCCCTTTTGATAGCTCGCCATCGCCAAAATCTGCCCTGTGCTGGCATCCATCACGACCATCGCGCCGTAATCTGGCTTGTAGCTCGCAAGCAGTTTTGCGGCCTCTTTTTGAAGGGCTGAGTCAATCGTGTAGTCGATTCCGACTGTGACCTTCGGGGTGTCAGAGTCGGCGCCTTTTTTAGAGTTTTCGGGAGCCAAATCCAAATTAGCCGGTAGCTGGTTGTTTAGGACATAGGGAGAGAGCGAATCCAGCAGTCTTTTACGGAAGTTTTTGATCTTACTGACCCGTTCGGTTTCGACGTTGATGAGGTCCTCATCGCCTGCTTGATAAAAACGCACAAGGCCAACAATGAGAAGAAGCGGCAAAACCGCGCCAAGAATAGGGACTAGAAGCTTTCGAAATTTTTGGGTCATCTCTTAATTGTCAGGGTGGGTCCCAGAAATTTGCAACAAAATTAACGGAATCAACTTGATTTTTAGCCCCCTAGACGAGTAATTCACAGGGCTGTGAAAACTAAAGATAAAATAATCCTACATTCGATCGATTTGTTTAACCGAAGTGGCGTTGTGGCCGTGACCACCAATCACATAGCCAAAGAGCTGAATATCAGCCCCGGAAATCTCTATTTTCACTTTGCCAACAAAGAAGAAATTATCAGACACATTTTTAAGCAAATGTGCCGCGAGACTTACCAGTTGTGGAGAATGAAAAAGGGTGTTGCCCTGATTCACCCATTGGATTTGATCGAGAAAAATTTTGAACTTTTTTGGAAGTACAGATTCTTTCACCGAGAGATGTATTACTTGCGTCGCAAAGACTCAGTTCTCTCAAAAATGTGGAAATCTCATATCGCTAAGATTCTTAAAATGATCACGGTTGTTTACCGACGATGGCTCAAAGAAGAGTGGATGACTCCGATCAAGTCGCAAGAAGAAATCAATTTTATCGTGAACGTATTGTTGGCGACGGCTTCGACATTTTTGCAATTTTTTGAAAGTGCTGAAAGGCTTCCGGCCAAAAAGCATATCGAAAATGGAAAAAAATATGTCGCTCGTCTGTTGGTGCACTACACACAAGGACAAATGCGCCAGGATTTTGAGACCTTCATCAGCTAGTCAAATGCGCGCTGCTTCAATCAGCGCTTTCCAATTCATTGACCGCAACCGCAAAATCCTAGAAGTTCAAGTCTTTAGGAGGATTTATGGCACTGTTGAGTCTTGATGGGTTCATGTTTTTACTACGTTGGTTGCACTTCTTTTTTGGTGTGATGTGGATTGGTCATTTGTACTATTTCAATTTTACGCAAGGCACTTTTATGAAGCAGGCCGATGCAGCTACAAAGTCTGGTGTTTTGACCAAGCTTTTGCCTGAAGCATTGTGGTGGTTTCGCTGGGGAGCTCTTTGGACTTTTGCAACTGGCCTCTTATATATGGGGCTCAAAGGTCATCAAGCCGGAACAATGGCTATCTACTCTAGCAGTTGGGGTCTTGCGATTTCAATCGGCGCGCTTTTCGGGATCACGATGTTTCTCAACGTTTGGTTGATCATCTGGCCTTGTCAGCAGATCGTTATCAAGTCAGCGACCCAGGTCGCTAACGGTGGAGCGGCTCTTCCTGAGGCTGCAGCTGCTGCGCCTAAAGCTCTTTTGGCTTCACGCACGAACACTCTGTTCTCGATTCCAATGCTTTTTTTCATGGGAGCTGCAAGCCATCTTCCATTGGCAGTAACTCCTGAGAGCAAAACCGGTTTGGTTTGGGCTCTTGTTGGTGTGATCTGGGCTGCTTGTCAGTACAACGCAGTTAAAGGCAAACTTGGTCCTATCGAGACCGTTAAAGGCGTAATCACTTACGGCTTTATTTTGACTGCTGTTCTTTATGCTGCGGTTGAAATTGGGTTGATGCTTTAATCCATGCGCTACTTGTTACCTTTCAGTTTGTTAGCGATAGTTTTTGTTGGCGTTGGCTGCACTCCTAAAGCGGGGAGCGGCTCGGCGCCGTCAGAGTTGAGCGCTGATCAACTGAAAGAGCGTGGTAAAGTTATATATGTTTCGTCTTGTATAGCTTGTCACAATGTAGACCCATCAAAGGATGGGTCTGTAGGGCCTGCGATTAAAGGCTCGAGCCTCGAGCTGATTTCTGCGAGAGTTTTGCGGGCAGCATATCCAGCCGGTTACAAGCCCAAGCGAGAAACAGCTCAAATGCCGGCGTTGCCTCATTTAGAAAAAGAGATTCCGGCTCTTCATGCTTATTTAAATGAAAAGTAAGACTTTGGGGACGACATGCGAATTGCTGAGTTAAAAGAATATCGCGCAACTCTGAAGTCCTCTGGATTTAGGGGAGTTTTCCGCAAATATGGCTGGAAGATTTTTGCCACTTTTTTTGCTTATTATCTGATTCGTGATCTTCTGCTTTATGTTCTGTTTCCGTATCTTCTGGCTAAGGGAATTGTCTAGTTCTTATTAAACTGCACCAATCTCGGGTACTCGTGGTTTTCTGAAAAAATTCCACTATTCGTTGAAAATAACTATTCACTTTATAATGAATAGAATATAATAGTGAATAGCATGGCAAGAACTTCCATTTTACCCATTAAATCTCAAAACATTGAAATAGATATCTATAGCAATAAGTCATCACTGTTATTATTTTGGCTTCTTTGTAATCACTCAGTTGCCGAGAAAGACGGCTTTTCAGTTAATGCGCTTGCACGAGATATTGGTCTCAGTGTTGGGCTCACACACAAAGTCATAAAGCAGCTAGTTTACAATGGGATTGTTATTGCAAAAGGACTTCGTACAAATAAAAGATTTTATCTTAAGTTACCGAAGAAGCTCCTGACTGATTGGATTTTGCATTACAGCCTCATAAAGAAAACAAAAACAAAGGGGTTCGCTGCTCCAGCAGCTAAAATTACTGAGGTAGAAATAAAAAAATTAGGCCTTATACCAGCACTACATACCGCTGCTGAGTATTTTCACATAAAATCTACAAATTTGCGATCAAAAGAATACTATGTCAGAAGTTGGGAGGATCTTCCCAAGGCGATTGCTCATTTAGATCTGCAAGAGCTTGATCGCGGATATGAGTTACTCTTAGTGAAGCCTTATTATTCATCTCTTATAGAAAAGATTGCTACGAGCAAAAAACAAAGTCATTGGGATAAGGCTTATACTTTGCTGACGATTTTAGACTTATACTACTTTCCAATTCGGGGGGGCGAGCAGGCCGAGGTCATTTTCCAAAAAAATGAGTTTCTGAAGTCTATCTGTACCTGGAAAGAAATAGAAAATGCTGTTGGATAACTCACTTCTTATTGAGCGAGTTGAAGAACTTGCGATTGTTTTAAAGCCTTGGCGTGATCAGCTATTATAGGTGGTGGAGTTGCTCTAATTCTTTATGACACCATTCTGGCCCGAAGCAACGTAGGAGCAGTTGGTACAACTGATATAGACTTTTTAATTCCTAGGAGACCGATTAAGATAGCGGGCCAAGATATTTCTAAAGTTTTGTTAAATAACGGCTACCAAATTAAAAACAAGTCGATGGATATTCCGTCAGTGCAAAGCTTTATTAAAAAAATTGACGATATTGAGATTGAAGTCGAATTTTTAACCGACAATAAATCTCGAGAACAAGAGTCTGTTCTCGAGATCAAAGATGCCGGGGTCAATGCTCAAACTTTATCTTATATTGAGATGAGTTTGCAGGAGGCGATCTCATTAAGTCTACCTAATGGTGAGACGATCATGGTTGTAAAGCCTGAGGCCTGGGTTTTTCACAAAGGACTGACATTTACGAGGCGAACTGCGGAGGCTAAAAAATATAAAGACCTCTATGGAATTTGGTTTGTACTGACTCAGCTTGGGAACACTTCTCAGGTTGTGCAAAAAAGACTATCGAAATTAATGACTCAAGGGCATGAGTCCTGGGCCAAGACCTTTAAACTGAATCTAAGGTTTTGGGTTAACAATGCTACACCAAAAGATTGGGACCTTCTTCAAAGGCAAGACATAAATGGGATTCTTACCAAAGAAAATTTCTTGGCTGTTCTAAAAGGATTTCTCCATCTTAGCGCGAGTTGATTTAATTTCTTTGGGGATCAACAGTTATCGTGGCTCTTTATGGAGGAAATAAAAAT
>CANCBY010000150.1 GCA_947374445.1 Pseudobdellovibrionaceae bacterium | reverse complement strand
TTTACAACCCGAGTCCATTGGTTTTTGTCCCAGCCCGCTTGATTGTCGACAACCTCTAGGCGCAGATCGTAGTTGCTGTCTTCAAGACGGATTCCGTAGATGGCGAGTTGGCTCAGTGAGCTCTGTGTATTTGAGCCGAGAGAATCACCCCCGTAGTTATTAACTGTGGGCACAAAGGCCAAAGGACTTTCATCCTGCTTGGCGTCGAGGTAGACAGAAACACCCTCAAGAGGAGAATAGGTGATTGTTTCACCCAGAAAGTTTTTTTGCCGCTCTTCTTTGCCGAACACAAGACTTGCGCTGTTAAGTCCTTGGCTTGAGTTCCATTCGGTGCGCAGAAGTCCTTTGGGATAAAAATTTTCGGAAGTGTTATCGGTCGTGTTAGTGGCAATCCAGGCCGGCTCGTTATTTGAAATGGGCTCGATGATAAAAACTTGGCTCCAGTTGCGATTGTAGTCGATGTTTACACGCAGTAAAACTTGGCCTTTTTCTTTGAAGAAGGCACTTTTTTGATTATTGTTAAAGTGAAAAAGTGGATTTGAAGGATTGAGCAGTTCGGCCGGACCCCACTGGTAGACCTGAAGTCCAGAGGTCGTTTTGATCTGATCGCTCCAGATATTTTCGAGATAAAGATCACTGAGCTGAAGATTTCCTTGCGAAGTATTTTTGCTTTCATCAGGACTATTGTAAGCGGTGTTTTCTGTTTTTAGAATCCAACGCGGTCGAAAAATCAACTTGCTGTCGTTGGCAAATCTATTGTTGAAAGTTATTTTCAGCTCTGGCCGCAGATCGACGCTGGTATCATTGGTCGTCAGCTGAAAGGTGCGGTTGTCTGAATTGATAGTTGTGCTGCTTTTAGGATTGGTTCTTGCGGCTAAATAGGTCTCATTGGAAAAGCTAAAATCGACGGCACGAGATTGAGTGTGAACACCAAAGACAATGCCAAATGAAATAGTTGGTCCCGAAGTCCATCGAAAGAAAGTCTTCAAATAAGAGGTTAGCTGTGCTGGAGACAATCGACAATTTTCTGACGAATGGTTGTTGAAACACTGAGATAGCAAGAAATCACCGCGACAAAAATCAGCCCTAAAGCGCTAACCAAAATCGAGGACGGGTCAATGGCCACCTGAAAGACCACAGGTTCTGACAAAAGCCCCGCTTTATAATATATGGATGAGCTGTTCAGTATAGCACTTGCGATAAATCCTACAATCGCTCCTCCAGAAATACCAAAAAGACTGAGCAGGGCGCTCTCGAGCAAAAAAATCTTTAAAACTTGTGAACGGTAAAAGCCGAGACTTAGAAGTAGACCAATTTCACGTGTTCGTTCTTTGACGTTTTTGACAAAAGTACTAAAAATAGAAAGGCACGAAATAAAAACAATAACGATGATCACAAAATTCTTAAAGATCATCAAAAGTTCCATGGTCTTTTTGAAAAGGTCTCCTATTTCATGATCTTGCCACCGCGACATTTTTAAGTCTGAAAACTTTTCTCCAATTTCTTGATTGTAGGCCGCAATGAAAGTCTCAGTGTTGGCCTTAGTGTTAGACTTACTGTCACTAGAATTTTTAAGCATGACTGTGTAATAGCTGACTTTGTCGGTGTGAGCTAATTTTTGGGCTTGATCTAGCGGGAGCATCAAGTAGCGGGCATCAATATCACGGTAGCCCGCATCGACGAGGCCAATGGGCTTAAAGTCCATGGCATTGAGTTGTCCTGACTCTGTGGTGAGCGAGAGTTGAATGTCATCGGTTTTACAAACAAAAGGTCTTAGGCCTGATCTATAACCTCCGTTTTTTGTGATGACGCGCTCTCGGGCCACAGGCTCACATCCCAGGGTCTGACCGATTGTTTGTCCCACGAGAATCTTTGCTGGTTCATCAGATTCATGAAATGGCTTTCCGTAGAGGACATTCCATTTCCATTCTTCGCTCTGATAAGACCGCATCTTGAGGCCCTCATCGACATCATAGGCACGAGTGAAAAACACAGCCGATACTTTGCCGTTGGTGACAGAGCCAAAAAGATTGAGGTTTTTTACTGAAGCCACAACTTGGTCTTGATGCTTGATAATAAACTGATCGAAGACCAGTTGCTGCTCAGAATTCAGAGAGTAAAGCCAAGGATCGGTCTTGCCGAGCTTGGAGCGGATTTGTTGGTTTTCGAGAATGACATCGCCAAACATACCCCTGTAGCGATATGAGTTCAGATAGAGGTTTCGGATATGGGTCACATATCCATCAAAAATAACGATGGCCATAAAGGCTGCAGAGATCGACAACAGGGCCGCAAGGGAGTGCCTGAAGTTGGCTATGACATTTCTGAATGCGATTTTTAAAAGGTAAATCACCGGCTCAAATTACTCACGTTAAAAAGAGAACTTGCCAATTGTTCGATGTGCGGTGCCTTGTAATTAATAGTGCTTTTGTTTTGAGGGTATTTTGCGTCGGTGATTGTCAGACGGCTGATGAACGGAACTTTTTTCTCAGCAGTAGTGATCAAATTTCCGTACTCCATCTCGCCTATCTTAAAGGCCTTACCTTGAAGATTTAAAAATTCGGCCCTGGCTGCAAGCTTTGTCTTATCAGAAATCCAATAGCGAATCATATCGTAAGTCAGGTTTTCGGATTTAGCTTTGAGCATAAGCACATGAAATTTTTCACCACTGAGGAGCTCGGTTTTTTCGATAGTCGGAGTGTAGTCTCGGGCGTAGTGAGTGCTTGCGATATCGCCATTAGAGGCTTGGCCCGAAAGTTTTTGTCTGGCAGAAATCGACACAGGCTTTTTAAGTGAGGGCTTGTAAAACCACATATTGCGGTCATTGAAAATATAGATTTCACCTTTGTTGCGAGCAGGAGAAGTGGCTTCGACAAAAGCATCATGATCTTTGGCTTTGACCACAAAATTGCGAGTATTAGATTCGCCGTCCTCGACGGTCTCAATTTGGCTATCCCAAACCAGACCTTCGGTCACAGAACCTCGGGCCTCATCAGAAGCTTTTAGCAAGCTTATCGCGAGCGTGTCTTCTTTTTGAGTGTTTTTTTGATCGTCAGCTCGCAATTCAAGGCCAAATAGCAGAGCGAAAAGCGAGATCGAGAGGATATACTTTTTCATTAAGCACCACTTTCTGTGAGAAGTTTAATGACTTGGGGGCGGGTGATTTTTTTTACCACAACTAAAGTTGTGGCCACATTTAAGAGCAAAAGAAACAGCGCCATCACCAGGCAGATTTTCCAGTTTGTCGCCAGCATGAATTGAATTTTTCCTTGGGTGCCTGGAGGCTCAAACTGAAAGTGAGCAAAGTTAACAATAAGTGCGATAATTTCAGAAATAACTTGCCCCGAGAAGACTGCAATCAGGCTAAGGATAAAATTCTCACGCCAGAACAGGCTTTGAATGTGCTTGGGCCGAAAGCCAATGGCTCTGAGAGTGCCAATTTCTTTCATGCGTTCGATGATTCCTAACGTGGTTGAATTGACTATCGAGAGCAGTACGGCTCCGCAAATTAAGAAAATAAAAAAAGAACCCATCACATACAAAAAACTCATAGAGCCATTGTAGTAGGCTCCCCAGATTTCGCCATTGTAGCTTTCGATATCCAGATCGAGTCCGGCTTGTTTGACTTCTCTCGCAAGGACTTGTCTAAAGCCCGCGACGGATGCTGCGGGTTTTAAAAACAAAGCCCAGTACTGAATTCCATCCGTGGCGTAAAGATCTTGAAAAGTTGCGAGTGAGCCAATCAGACTGGTGTCCTCGGCTAGTGCAATGCCTGTTGTGTGGCGAAGTCCGAGCTCAACGTTGTTGGCATTGAGGTCGTTGAAGTAGCTTTTAGCAGCAAGCTGCAAAGATTTTTGCTCGCCCTGGTACTGCGAGAATGGCAGGTCTTTTCCGAGTAATTCGCCCATCATCGCTGTGATTGAAATCAAATTGGGGTTGAGTGCAAGGTCATTCGAGGTGGCAATTGTTTCAGGAAAAATCCAATCCGGAGTCCACCTCATCAAATCAGGATGATGCATAATCTTGGCATAAGTCACTGGCTCAATACCAAGTCCAATAAAGGGAATGCTTTTTTTGCTGTTAGAAATAAGACCTGTGCCGCTCAAGTATTTTCCTGTGAATTCAATTTCATCAGGATGTCGGTCGAGAATGACTTGCAGCTTTTCTTGGTCTTCGCGAGAGATCAAATATTTTGAGGGCTTGGCCGCAAATTTTTCTAAGCCGTCTTTTTTAAAAAGAGCTAAGTGCCCCTTGTGATTGATGTAGACGGTGCTTGTGGTGAGACCCATTTTTGTTCTGTAAATATAGGCTGATAAAAGAACTAGACCTATGAAGCCGGCCGCAATGGCTACTGCAGTAGAAAGAGTTCTGCGGAGATTTCGGCCCATATTGCGAAAAGCAAGGATCCAAAGTTTCATTTTTAGCGGCCACCGCTATTGATTGCAGTGATGCCATCAATTTTGCCATCACTGATACGCAGAATTTTTTGCACTCGGTTGATCAGCTTTTCATCATGAGAGCAAAACAAAAATGTGGCTCCGCGTTTAGAATTCATCTCCAAGAGCAGATCAATAATCATGTGAGCTGTTTTTGAGTCTAGATTAGCAGTGGGCTCATCTGCTAGCACTAATGCTGGCTGAGTGACCAGGGCTCGGGCGATGGCCACACGCTGTCGCTGTCCACCCGAGAGTTTGTCGGGCCAATGCTTGAGAAAGTCTTCAAGGCCTACATCTTTGAGTGCAGCTTCGGTGAGATCTTTTCGTTCAGCGGTTGTCATTTCTTCGCGAAGAATAAGTGGCATTTCAACATTTTCAAAAACATTGAGCACCGGAACTAAATTAAAAGACTGAAAAATATAGCCAATTTTTCGGTTTCTGAGATCACTTTTTTGATTCTCATTGAGGCTTTTGACATCAATGCCTGCAATTTTAATTTGCCCTTGGTCGGCCTCGTCCAAACAGCCGATGAGATTTAATAGAGTGCTTTTGCCTGAACCTGAGGAGCCAATCAGAGCGGTAAACTCTCCGGCTTGCAGGTCAAGGTTTAAGCCCCTGAGGGCTGGGATGGTGGTTTCTCCTAGCTGATAAGTTTTGTAAAGATCGCGGACTTGAACGATCAGATCAGAGGAAATCATTTTAGAAGGTGCCATTTCAGGAGGTATCATTTTACCTTGTCTCCGGCTTTAGCTCCGGAGTCAGGGCTTAAAATAAACAAATTGCTACCGCCTTCACCTGCCGCAATCACCATGCCTTCACTCATGCCAAACTTCATTTTTCGTGGCTTTAAGTTAGCAACTACAATCGTCAGTCTGCCTTTGAGGTCTTCGGGCTTATAGGCCGATTTGATGCCAGCGATGATTTGTCTTTCGCCCAAGGCGCCCAAATTGACCTTGAGTCGAAGAAGCTTGTCAGCTTCTTTGATCTCTTCGGCTTCTACGATGAGAGCCACACGCAGATCAACTTTTTCAAAATCTGAAAATTCAATTTCGTTGGTGGCGGCAGCGTTTCGTTCGACGGGTGGAGCTACTGTTGGCTTTGCGGCGTTTGCAGTGACTGGTTTGATAGCTTCTGTGGGCTTTGATTCTTCAGACATTGCTTTTACCTTTTCTGGGTCAATTCGCGAGGCCAAATGTTCGTAGTCTTTGATTTTATGATTTGTCAGAGTTTGCTTAGCATCAGCCCACAGATAACCTTGAGCTGATTTTGTATCACCAAAAAGTTTTTCAACATTTTTTGTGTACTCGGGCAAAATCGGTTTTAGATAAATCGCCAGCGAGCGAAATAAATTGAGTGTCGTGGTTAGCACCTGCTTGGTGGCCGTGGGATCAGCGCCCAGAGTTTTCCATGGGGCCTTTTCGTCAAAATAGCGATTGGCTTCGTCTGCTAAGGCGCGGATTTCGTTCAAGCCACGTGCAAACTCTCTGGCATCAAAGGCTGCAGCAATGACGTCAGCTTTGGCGTGAGCTTGGCGCAAAAGTTTTTCGCCCTCGCTGTCTGGAGTGCTCATGATGCCATCCATTTTTTTAGACAGCATCTGCGCCCCGCGCGAAGCCAGATTGGTGATCTTTCCGACAAGGTCAGAATTCACTCGGTTCACAAAGTCCTCAAGATTGAGATCTAGGTCATCCACTCCGCCAGACATTTTAGAAGCATAATAATAGCGTAAATAAGTCGGGTCTAAATGCTTAAGGTAAGTCCTTGCTTGAATCTGCGTGCCTTTTGACTTGCTCATTTTTTCGCCCTCGACCGTGAGCATTCCATGAACAAGGACTTGAGTTGGCGAGCGAAAGCC
>CANCBY010000149.1 GCA_947374445.1 Pseudobdellovibrionaceae bacterium | reverse complement strand
CCAAAACTTTCGTGACGGCCTTTTTGTTGGTTCCAAAACTCTTGATGAGCGGACGTAAGCTCTCAATAATCTCGTGGCTCGATATTTTTCGCTTCCCTTTTTCAGTCAAAACAATTTGTAGATCATTTTGATAGTCTGAATTTCTTAGGAACGTATGCTTCACCATTCCCGAGAATGAATAGGGTGAGGCTTCACCAGCGAACACTTGGACCGATTCAACCTCTTTATTTTTAAGAATTTCACGAGCGAGCTCCGCTGACCAACTTTTTCCCACCAGGAGTGGGGTTGTAACCGGGTAATCAATCAAGACCTGAAACTCTTGCTTGTTATCAAATGGCAGCATTTTTACTTTTACAGATTTGAAGTAAACCAAACTGCTCGCTGCCAAAAGTAAAAGGATCGTGAAGGCTCCGAATAAAAGCGCAGGTTTTTTTCTTCTAAGCAGCGTCTCCATGACCTTTTGATAAAGCTGGTCTAAACGGCTGATCTTTGGCGCTGCGTTCGAGTCATCATGATGATGAGCCTTTAAAAGCTTCACGGCTGCCCAAGGAGTGACGACGAAGGCAACAAACAATGACAGAAGCATCGCGAAGCTCGCACCAACGGGAATTGGCTTCATGTACGGACCCATCAAGCCTCGAACGAATGCCATTGGTAAAATGGCGGCAATTACCGTAAATGTAGCAAGAATCGTTGGATTGCCGACTTCATTAACAGCCTTGATTGTGGCCTTCAGCAGACCATCTTTCGAATTTTCTTTCAGATGGCGTTCAATATTTTCAACAACGACGATGGCATCATCAACCAAAATTCCAATTGAGAATATCAATGCAAACAAGGTGACGCGGTTGAGCGTGTAGCCCATGAAATAATAAATCGAGAGCGTCAGCGCAAGAGTCACCGGAATAGCTGTCGCTACGACCAGTGATGCGCGAATTCCCATAAAGAGTGCGATTAAAATTGAGACTGACAAAGTTGCGAGCAACAAGTGTTCGATCAACTCATTGGACTTATCAGCCGCCGTCGAGCCGTAATCTCTGACGACGGTCATTCTTAAGTCAGTTGCTTGCGATTGCTCTTTAAGAAAAGTATCGGCCCTTTGGAGGATTTCACGAGAAAGGGTCACGACATTCGTGCCTTTGCGTTTTGAGAAAACGATCGAAACGGCTTTTTCAGGCTCTTGATTTTTCTCTAACAAAACAGAACTGCGAACAATTTCTTCGGGGCCATCCAAAACCTGAGCCACATCTTTGATGAGAACAACCCGGCCAGCTCGTTGACCGATCGCTAAATTTCCCACCTCTTGGCCGGAGTGCAGCCGTCCGCCAACTTCAACATCAAAGACTTCTCTATCATTCCAGTTTTTACCAGATGGTGCAAGCGCATCGTTTGACTTTAGTGATTGCATAAGTGCAAGCAACGAGACTCCATTCGCTTGCATCTTTTTAGGATCGGCAATGACACGTATCGCTCTTTTTTGGCCACCTAAAAGTTCAACCTTTGAAAGATCTGGTGTGCTTGACAGCTCGCGCGCCAGTGGAGCGACGGAACTTCTAAGTGAAAACTCGTCCATTTTTTTTGATGTGAACGTCAACACTAAGAATGGAACATCATCAATTGAAAATGATTTCACCTGGGGAGGAAGAACATTGTCAGGAAGCTCATGCTGGATCGTCATCAGCTTGTGATGAATCTTAACAAGGCTTGGTTCCATCGGCTCGCCCACCTTAAATCGCACTGTCACAAGGCTTCCGTGAGGCTGGCTGGTTGAATATACATATTCAACGCCATCAAGCCCCCAAACGGCACGCTCAATAGGCTCTGTGACCTTTCTCTCCGCTTCTTCTGCCGTAAATCCCGGTGCCGCCGTTCTGATATCAACCATCGGCACTGAAATTTGTGGTTCTTCTTCTTTTGGAGTCAGATAAACGGCCATCAATCCCAATAAAAGGCTTGAAATCGCGATTACTGGCGTCAGCTTGGAATGAACAAATGTCTGAGCGAGTTTTCCGGCAAAGCCGAGTTTATTATTTTTCATTTTTTGCTCCATCTCTCAAATGCATTCCGATATCAAATTTTTGCTTCGTGACAATATCAGCACCAGCTTTGATCAAGCCAAGTTCGGCTTCGCCTTGCTGAGCTATCAGGTCGGTGCGGCGACTTAATATTTCAACGATCTGAAGAGCGTTGATTGAACCATTTTTGAAAAGGGTCTCAGTCATTTTTGACTGTTCAATAAGTAGTTTGTAGCTGTCGTTTAGAAGGTCAATGTTTTGACGGAGTGATTTCAGTGACTCGTTCAAAGCGGCCCGTTCTGCACGCTCTTGCTGATCTGAAGCTTCCGAATATTTTGCGGCGGCCATCGACTTCAATTTTGCTTCCTTAAGACTGCCATAGTCAGAGGGATCAAAGAGGCTCCATTGCAAATAGAGACCTGCGTTGTAACCGTTTGCTGTATCGCGGTTTCCATTAAAGACAAAAGTTTCTGCAAACGCTCCTACGCGAGGCAGGAACTTAGCTTTTTCCATATTGGCCATTTCCTCGCTGGCTTTTACAGTTTCTTTAGCCGACTCAATTTTGTAAGAGGCGACAGATTCGCCTTGCTTTGAAGACCCGGAGAAGTAGCGGTTCACAAATGTATTTGAATCAATATCTTCCGGGGACCACGACTGATCTTTAAGACCCAGTTCACTTAAGACTGCGTAATGCGACGTGCTTTGAGCATCGTATTGATTGAGTAGTCCGCTGATGCGATTCGCTAATGACTTCATTCCGAGTAGCCCCGAATAACCGACCGGATTCGACTTACTTCCGAGCTGATAACCTTTAATCATCCTCAAAACTTCCGAACTAAGCGCCTGAAGTCTGATTTTCTGTTGTTCAAGAACCGCAAGTGACCCATAAGAAAGTCCAACTGCTGAATATTGCTCGATTTGAATTTGTGACGTCGCACTTTGTTGTGCCGCTACATAGTGTTTAAAGAGATCTACTTGAGAAGATTTCATTCCCCCCTCGTAAAGGGCTAAATCAAGCCCCAGAGCCCCACGCGTGTAGATCTGGCTATCTGGATGATTGATCGAATCAGGAGTAAAATCTGTTTGTTTTATAGATCTCTGCTCAATGAGTCCGAAGAACGAAGCCCCCGGATCATTTGTTTGGTAGCTTTTTGCATCAAGATAAACTTTTGGAAGCCAGTGTCGCGACACCCTGGCTTGAGATTCGGTTAAGGACTCCGTCTGCAATCGCGAAGATTCTTGCGCAGCGGAACCTTCGTTGATTTTGCTCCATGCTGACGCAAAGGAAAGAGTCCCGGCATGAGCCGATCCGGCGACGAATAAAATTGTTGTTCCTGTGATTATTAGTTTTTTCATAATTTACCTCTGTGCTTTTAATTCTTTAATCAGCTCAGCATTGTGCTTTTCTTCGAGGGCAATCCTTTCGAGCAAAACTGATCGCACCAAAGCACAGGCGTCTTTAATCTTGGGAAGTGAAAGGCTCATGTATTGAAACAAGCCCTCTTTGCGAGAATGAAGAATTCCGGCGTCTTTAAGTACAGCTAGATGTTGAGATAAATTGGCTTTCGGAATTTCTAAGACCTCAAGCAATTCACTAGCGGTCTTCTCACTTTCAGAAACTAGATCCAAAATCTGAAGTCTAACGGGACTTGCTAGTGCAGAACAAATCTCTGCCTGCAAATCGTAAATTGTCTTAGTTCGAGACAGACTTTTCTCTTTTTTCTTTGGCATATACCCTCCAGGTCGCGACCCATCCTTAGTCAATATATTTATATACTAACGGAGTTACATTTTAATTGCAATATGAATTATTAGAGTCTATCCTCTATTTAGTCACCACATAAAACACAGGAGGCAAGCATGAGAGTCGTAATTCTGGGAGCCGGGATATCCGGCCATACAGCAGCCCTACTGTTGCGACGCAAGCTTTCCCGCAAACACGAAGTCATTGTCGTTAGTCCAAACAGCCAGTGGAACTGGATTCCCTCTAATATTTGGGTCGGAGTCGGCAACATGATGCCCTCGGATGTTACTTTTGATCTGCCTGCCGTTTACAAAAGAGCACGGATTGAATTTCATCAGGCGAAGGCCACTGAGATTTACCCTGAGGGTACGGGCGACGGCATTCACCCCTATGTGCTCATCGAATCAACAAAAGATTCTGATCGAGGAACTAAGGCAAAGATCGAATACGACTACCTAATTAATGCAACTGGCCCACGCCTTAATTTTGGCGCAACACCTGGCCTAGGCCCCGATGGGTTCACCCACTCTGTCTTTACCGTTGACCATGCCTACAACACGGCTCTTGAGTTGGATAAATTGATAAGCGAGATGAAGGCGGGTCAAAAAAAGACTCTCGTGATTGGAACGGGCCACGGCCTATGTACATGCGAGGGGGCAGCCTTTGAATACATCTTCAATCTTGAATTTGAACTTCGACAAAAAGGCGTCCGCGAAAATGCCAGGCTCGTTTTTTTAACAAATGAAGCTGAGCTTGGAGACTTTGGCGTCGGGGGTCTGCAATTGAAAACTGGCGGATTCGTCACACCAAGCAAAGTGTTTGCTGAGTCCTTATTTGTCGAGCGAGATGTGAATTGGATCACGGGTGCTCACGTACACAAAGTTGAAAAAAACAAACTTGAATATGAGACCCTCGATGGAGAGCGAGACGCGCTCGATTTTGATTTTGCGATGCTGCTTCCGCCATTTACTGGAGTGCCTCTAAAAGCTTTCAACAGGGCTGGGGAGGACATTTCAAGTCAGCTATTTAATGCCTCGGGTTTTATGAAGGTCGACGCCGACTATTCTGTAAAAACCTATGAGCAGTGGGCACCAGAGGATTGGCCAAAAACATACCAGACCGCCTATAAGAACATATTCGCAATCGGAATCGCGTTTGCGCCACCTCATCAAATTTCAAAACCTAGAAAAAGCAAAAACGGAACAATGATTGCCCCGGCTCCACCGAGAACCGGAATGCCTTCAGCCATCATGGGAAGAATCGTCGCAAACTCAATTACAGATATGATCAACGGTGTATCAGATAGCCCAACATACGCGGCCTCAATGACAGAAATTGGCGCTGCCTGCGTTGCATCTGCTGGTGCAAATGCGTTTATTGGCGGTGCAGCTTCAATGACGATGTATCCAATTGTTCCTGACTTTAAGACTTACCCAAAAATTGGTCGCAGTCTTGTTCATACAACAGGAGAAATCGGAACGGCCGGTCATTGGATAAAAAAACTTCTGCACTATGCGTTCATCTATAAAGCTAAGGCGCTTCCACTTTGGTGGATAATTCCAGAATAACTACCGGAGGAAAAATGTCAGTCACTGAAGCAAAATCCTACTCAGCACCAAGGCCGACAAAAATGACACTATTCTTGCGCTCATTTTTGCCCTGGCAACTTTTAAGGTTTTTAATCATAAATTTGCGGATGACAGTTATGATCGCGAAATCGCATGGTCGGTACATAGGACCCGAAACGCCTGACGATGGATAAATTTGAAAATAAACTTGGGTAGAATCTTGGTAAAGTCGAACAGAAGAATCCATAAGAGGATTTTTATATTCGTTCATCGAAAGCCGCTTTGAAATCTGATGTAATCAGGAGTCGAAGTTCATTGAGCAAAAAATCGTCTCCTGACTTGCAATGGTTCGTTTATGCCTGTTTCTTATTCCACGAGTTGCAAAACCCGTTAGCGTAGACAAGCTTTCCTTGAAAAATCGTGCAAGTTCCAACTTCTTTGCCATTACGCACTTCTTTCTTTGCGTAAAAGCCACAGGTCGAACATTTGTTTCCCTTTGAATCCGCAGCTTTCTTCGCATCTTCAACATACTTTACTGCCGCGGCAACAGGATCTTTCGGATCAACCATCGTAAGTGCCGCCCCACCAGCTTTGGCTTTGGAGCCGCGAGATTCTTCTGCTTGTGCGACAGTTGAGCGCAAAAGCACAGGCATGACAGCCAGAGCACCACTCAGCTGCAATAGCTGTCCAAAAAATTTTCTTCTATTCATATCTTTCATATGGCCTCCATTTTTAAGTGAGCGTGTTTGTCCACGGCCCAGCATTGATAACTTTACTAAAACCATTCTTTTTTAAAATTCCAACAGCCATTCCACTTCTAGAACCCGAAGCACAGCAAAGAACTACGGTCCTATTCTTATCAAGCTCTTTTGAACGAGCACTGATTTCGTTCAATGGTATATTGATGCTTCCAGGACGAGACCCTTGGTGGAATTCGCTTGGGCTGCGAACGTCTACAACCAAGGCTCCATTTTCAATGAGACTTGGCATTTCACT
>CANCBY010000148.1 GCA_947374445.1 Pseudobdellovibrionaceae bacterium | reverse complement strand
TCTTATTCCAGTTGAGTAGATGAGGCGAGAAAGCGTAATTTTTTTCGATTTTTCAATACTTGCGATAATATTTTCGCTCGACTTTTCGCCCTGCCGCTCAAGATTTGTTAGAATTTTTTCAGCCGTTAGTAGATAGAAATCAGAAAATCCATGCACGAGCCCATTATCCACCAAGGACTCAATCAGTCTGTCGCCAACCTTGTCTATATTCATGGCTCGACGAGAGACAAAATGTTTTAGTGACTCTTTAACAATGGCTGGGCACAGGGAGTTTATACAGCGATAGATGACGTCGTCCTCACCCTTGACCACAGGCTTTTGGCAACTAGGACATCGGTCAGGAATCAAAAAAGGCACCGAAGTCTTTGGTCGTTTTGATAAAACAACTGAGACAACTTCAGGAATTACATCGCCTGCTCTTTGGATGACAACGGTGTCACCAATGCGAACATCTTTTCTGGCAATTTCCTCTTGGTTGTGAAGCGTGGCATTTGTGACCGTGACCCCACCCACTTTTATGGGTCGCATGATTGCTACAGGCGTAAGGGCTCCGGTGCGTCCGACCTGAACTTGAATATCTTCAAGGACAGTTTCGGCTTGCTCAGGCTTGTATTTTGCTGCCGTGGCCCAGCGAGGGGACCTCGCAACCAAACCTAAATCTTCTTGAGTGCGAGTCGAGTTAATTTTAATCACAACGCCATCAATATCAAATGGCAACTGAGGGCGAAGAATTTCAATTTGACGGTAGTAGGCAACACACTGTTCGGGGCCAACAGCGACTTGTCGCAGAGGGCGTTTTTTAAAATCTAGGGCGACCGGAAGCCCCGCTTTTTCAAAATAAGATCCAATTTCTTCTTGGGTTGAAAATGAGGTGCCCTCAACAACTCCGAGCGCGTAAGCAAAAAACTGCAAAGACCTTGCGGCCGAAATTTTTGAATCCAACTGACGAATGGTTCCGGCTGCGGCATTTCTTGGATTCGCAAAAGTAGCAAGCTCAGCCTCTTCTTGCGCTTGATTCAAAGTCTTAAAATCCTCTTTTAACATCAGGGCTTCGCCGCGCACCTCAAGCAAAGCGGGCGGATTTTTTAAACGAAGCTTTAAAGGAATAGATTTGATGGTCTTGATGTTTTGAGTGACATCTTCTCCTGTAGTGCCATCGCCCCTGGTCAGGGCCTGAGTCAGCTGGCCATTGACGTAGATCAGCTCAATGGCAAGGCCATCAAACTTAGGTTCACAAAAATATTCTAAAGTGGACTCACTGCGAAGAGCTTTTTTTACTCTCTGATCAAAATCAATAATATCCTCAGGTGAGTAGGAGTTACTTAGCGAAAGCATCGGCGTGCGGTGGGCAACCTTGCTAAATGCATCCAGAGCCTTGCCGCCCGCTCTTTGTGAGGGCGAATCTGAAATATCCAGGGTTTTATCCTCGGCCTCAAGCTTTAACAGCTCAGTAAAAAGCTGGTCGTATTCGTAGTCGGAGATCGTAGGTTTGTCCAAAACGTGATACTGGTGGTCGAAGGTCGAGATCATTTCCTTTAGCTGTGAGTGTCGTTCTTGACCATTTTTTGCCATGGGTCTACCTTAACAAACTCTCATTTCAACAGGAACAAATATGATTGATAAAAAAGCGATTGAGCACATTGCAAAATTAGCCCGACTCCATGTTTCGGGAGAAGAGGCTGAGCAATTTAGCCAACAGTTGTCAAAAGCCTTGGGTTATTTTGAACAAATATCAAAAGTTGAAACAAAAGGCATTGAGCCATTGGTTACTCCAAGCGATATGGAAGTGTTTTGGCGCGAAGATATTTCAATAAAAGAGCTTTCCGCTGAAGAATTGGTGGCGAATGCTCCAGAAAAAGTCGGAAATCTTTTTAAAGTTCCGCCTGTTGTTTAGATTTTAATTTCTTAAGGAGTCTCTCATGGATCTCATTAAAGCCTCGCTGAGCGAAATTTCAAGCGCGGTTAAAACAAAAAAAGTATCTGCTGTCGAAGTGACTCAATTTTTTCAGTCACGAATTACAAAGCTTGATTCTCAACTCAACTCCTATGTGACGGTGAATGAGTCTGCGAGCAAAGAGGCCGCAGCCATTGATGCAAAGGTTGCAAAAGGCGAAGACCCAGGGCTTCTTGCTGGAGTTCCTTTTGGAATTAAAGATATGTTTTGCACTCGCGGGCTTCGCACGACGGCCGGTTCAAAAATGTTATCTGAGTTTGTGCCTCCTTACGATGCAACAGTTGTTGCGCGCTTGCGTTCGGCGGGCGCAACCGTTTTAGGAAAGCTCAATCAAGATGAGTTTGCGATGGGCTCGTCTAACGAGACATCATTTTTTGGTCCCGTTAAAAACCCTTGGGATACAGCCCATGTTCCTGGGGGCTCAAGCGGCGGTTCGGCAGCTGCACAATCTGCAAGATTAGCAGCAGCAACTCTCGGCACAGACACGGGCGGATCTATTCGCCAACCGTCAAGTTTGTGTGGAATCGTTGGGGTTAAACCCACCTATGGCCGTGTTTCTCGTTATGGAATAGTGTCTTACGCCTCTTCTTTGGATCAAGCGGGCCCCATGGTGTCTTCGGTCTCTGATGCAGCCCTTACTCTCGAAGTAATTTGTGGTCGCGATGAAAAAGATTCGACAACATCTGAAAGATCAGTCCCGGCCTTTTCAAAAAATCTAAATCAAGATCTTAAGGGAATGAAGATCGGTCTAATGAAAGAATACATGAACCGCCCGGGGAACCATGTAGACACATCGAAAACAGTTGAGGCGGCAATAGATGCCGTTAAAAAAAGAGGAGCGGAGATCGTTGAGATTTCTGTTCCACTCACAGAGCACGCAGTTCCGATGTATTACTTAATTGCAGCGAGTGAGTGCTCGAGCAATTTGGCTCGGTACGATGGCGTAAAATACGGACATCGCGCTCATTTTGATAATCTTGGATCGATTGATCTTGATGCGTTCTATGAAAAATCTCGCGGCGAAGGTTTCGGCAAAGAGGTAAAACGAAGAATTATGCTTGGCACATACTGTTTGTCGTCAGGATACTACGATGCTTATTACAACAAAGCTTGCCAGGTGCGACGCCTGCTACGCCAGCAATACACAGAAGCTTTTCAAAAATGTGATGTGATTTTGTCAGCAGTGACAACTCACCCTGCATTTAAGATTGGCGAGCGAGTTTCTGATCCTTTGGCGATGTACCTCAATGACATCTACACGGTTTCAACAAACTTAGCGGGTCTTCCAGGCATGAGTGTTCCGTTTGGAATGTCTGGTCACCTTCCAATTGGGGTGCAGTTGACAGCGGCTCATTTTGAAGAACAAAAAATGCTCAACGTTGGCTTTGCCCTTGAAAAAGATTCTCCTGTGGCAGGAAAGGCCCCTCATGTCATCTAATCAAGCTCCAACTTATTATCGCGGTTACGAAGCTATTATTGGCTTAGAGATTCATGCTCAACTTAAAACAGAGAGCAAAATGTTCTGCTCGGATGCGACCACATTCGATGCAGGAGATAACGAAAACACTTCGCCAGTTTCTATCGGAATGCCAGGCACGCTTCCGGTTGTTAACAAAAGAGCGATTGAGTTTTCAATTAAAACGGGGCTTGCGCTTAATTGTGAGATCAGAAAAAAATCTGTCTTTTCTCGAAAAAACTATTTCTATCCTGATTTGCCAAAGGGTTATCAAATTTCTCAGTACGATGAGCCTCTTTGTGAGCACGGCGAAATAAAATTCAATGTGGGGGATAAAGACAATAAATACGAAAAGACGGTCTCCATCACTCGTGCCCACATGGAAGAAGATGCCGGTAAATCAAATCATTTCGGCGAGTACACACTGATCAATTACAACCGAAGTGGCATGCCATTGCTTGAAATTGTTTCGGGTCCTGATATGCGCACGCCTCAAGAAGCCGCAGAATATGCTCGTACTGTACGATCTGTCTTGAGATATTTAGATGTTTGCGATGGTAACTTGGATGAGGGCTCTCTTCGTTGTGATTGTAATATTAGCGTAAGAAAAATCGGTGCACCCAAGTTTGGCACTAAAGTTGAAATTAAAAATATCAACTCATTCCGATTTGTTGAAAAAGCAATTGAGTATGAAATTGATCGCCAAATTGATGCTGTCGAAGCCGGTGAAAAAATTCCGCAAGAGACAAGACTTTATGATCCCGATAAAAACCGAACATTTTCAATGCGCCTGAAAGAAGATGCTCAAGACTATCGTTATTTTCCTGATCCTGACTTAATGCCGGTGATTGTGACACCAGAGATGATTGAAAAATTTCGAAAAGAGCTTCCAGAGTTACCAATTGCTAGGGCGCAACGTTTTGTGACGGAGCATGGTCTTCCTGAATATGATGCTTTGGTTTTGACTGCTGAAAAAGAGCTTTCTGAGTACTTTGAGGTTGTTGCTAAAACGTGTAAAAACTCAAAAGCCGCTTCTAACTGGGTGATGACGGAGCTTTTGCGCGAGCTAAATCAGGCTGAAAAGGCAATTTCACAATCGCCAATTAAGCCTGAGCAATTAGGACAGTTGATTGCCCTTATTGATAAGGGAACAATTTCTGGAAAAATCGCTAAAACAGTTTTTTCAGAGATGTGGACGACAAGCAAAGATCCAGAAGTCGTTGTTAAAGAAAAAGGGCTTTTACAAATTTCAGACACAGGAGCCATCGAAAAAATTATCGATGAGGTTCTTGCCGCGAACACGGCTCAAGTTGCAGATTATCGCGGAGGCCGCACAAAGCTTTTTGGATTTTTCGTAGGCGCTGTGATGAAAGCTTCAAAAGGTCAGGCCAACCCAGATCTTGTGAACCAAATGTTAACAGACAAACTCAATAAACCTGCATGATAGTCGCCGCTCTTGATTTAGGTACAAACTCATTTTTGTGTTTGATCGCCGAGGTTCAGGGTGGCCGAATTTCTCGTGTGATAGAGGACCATGTTGAAGTAGTACGGCTTGGGCAAGATGTCCAACGAACGGGACAATTTCATCCCGAGGCCTTGGCGCGGGCGAAAGCTTGTCTTGAAAGATTTAAAATTGTTATCGATCGAAACAAGCCTGATCGTATTTTAGCCATGGCAACATCTGCGGCCAGAGATGTTTCAAATGGGCAAGCTTTGTTTGAAATTGGTAACGCCCTCAATATTCCGATTGAAATTATACCCGGCGATCGTGAGGCCGAGATCACATACATGGGTGCTACCTCTCATCTTCCGGCTGATGGTAAAACCCGCTTGATCATTGATGTCGGCGGAGGCTCAACCGAATATATTGTTGGTCAGGATAAAAAAATCAAATTTGCAAAGAGCCTGAATCTTGGCTGTGTGCGAATGACAGAGTCGTTGATCAAGAATCAACCAACGCCAGAGAGCGAGCTTAATGCACTCAGCGAGCGTGTTCGCTCAGAGATTGATCTCGTTAAAGAGCTTATTTTAAAATCATCGATTGATGAAGTTATTGCTGTGGCGGGCACTCCATCTGCGATTGCAGCTATTGATCTCGGCGGCTTTGATGCGGCCAAAGTGGATGGATATAAGTTAGAAATTTCTGGTTTACGTAACTTGAAAACAAAGTTGGCAGCGCTCTCTGTGGCTGAAAAAATTAAAGTCCTTGGGGTTGAAAAAGGCCGTGCCGACGTCATACTTGTTGGATGTGAAATTTTGTACCAAAGTTTACTTAACTTGGGCTTAAAGCAAATGACGGTTTCTACAAAGGGAGTCCGCTATGGTGTTGCGATCGAACTTGCGAATAGAAAAAAATAAAAAAAAATTAAAGAACACCATATTTTTCTTTTTGAGCACCGCACTCAGCCTTAGTGCTTTTGCGAAAAACCCCTCAATCCTTCGCCCTGCTTTTAAAACAGAGACCATAAAGATACTGAGCGAGTTTGAAAAATCAAAAACAGATACAAATAAGCAAACAATTACAATTGAAGTCGAAATCGCAGACTCTCCCGCTAAGTGGGAGTACGGCCTGATGTTCGAAAAAACTTTGGCAGCAAACAAAGGAATGTTATTCGTGTTTCCCAATGAAGAGCCGCGCCAATTTTGGATGAAAAATACGTTTGTAGATTTATCTATTGGATATTTTGACTCTCAAAAGCGATTAGTGGCCATTCTTGAAATGAACAAAGTAAAGAGCGAGATGGAGACAAATCTTCCAACCTACCCATCCATTAGGCCAGCTCAATATGCTTTAGAGGCGCCAAAGGGCTGGTTTCAGAGACACAATATTCAAATCAACGATAAACTGGTCCTTCCTTAACTAGACCTTTGTCCGGCAAATGTTTGCATCAAAAAACCAAACTGTGCTGTAATCAATACACGGACAGAATGTCCGTCGTT
>CANCBY010000147.1 GCA_947374445.1 Pseudobdellovibrionaceae bacterium | reverse complement strand
TCGTAGACGTCATTTGATTTCCACGAAAGCCTGCGAATGACACCAGGCTCTTTCATTTGGAAGTAGCTTCCTTGTTTAAGTACATTTTGATTTGCTAAAGCGACAACAGCCTCAGTGTTCCATTTTAAATTATTATAGTCGTCTGTGATTTTGAGCTCGGCAAGAGTCCGCACAAGCCCTTTAAAAAATGCTTTTTGATTGAAGCGAGAGGACAAAACACCCGACAGATGGTCCGCAGCGATTGTTCCTAAGTCAACAGCATGCAAGCTTTTTGGAAATTTCGATGATGAAACCGTGACCACGCCATCGTTGTCTTCGTCGAATTGTCCAATTATTTTAGTGGCCTTCATAAAAATATGTGAATCTTCTGGCGTGCTTGCAAATGTGACGGAAAGGTAGCGAGTCAATCCGACAAGTGACTTTTCGTTGCGGCGCCAGAACGTTTCCATAGCTAAAGGCGTGACTGATTTCGAGGCCGGTTGTTCTTTTTGGCAAATCGCTGGATTCGCGTTTTCTGTGAGCGCACCAACAAGAGTAAATGGTAAATCTGTTGTGTTAAGAATTTGTGATCCATGCAAAGGCGAAGCGATGCTCACCATGGCTTTGACAAAGTTAGCAGTAAAGCTTTTGTTTTTTATAAGAAATTGAAGAGTATCGACTGCTCCTTTTGAGTATGAAAGAAATATATATTTTGGAGCTGCATGCCCTCTGGCCTGGCGATCCAAAATATCCTTTCTTAGAAATTTGGCAATCAGTTCGGCGTTGTAATCGCTTGAGCAAGTGCTTTCAACGGGTGCTTGAATCAAGCGAAGACCTAACTCGTCCGTCAGAGCATCGAGCCCGAGAGAAAATATCTCTTGGTCAAAAATGCGGTTGTAGATTCCAGGGACATAAACCAAAGTCACATTTTCTAAGCTTTGGTTGTAAATTTTTGTAAGCTGGGTCGGGTAAATGCGACCTTCAAGATCTGATTCGTTGATCGTCTGTTTAAATAGCTCTTGGACCGTGTTATTTGCTTGATCTGTTGATTGCGCGTTTGATTGTCCAGACGATTGTGAGCGGTTCAATCCGTCAAAAGACTTAACCAGTGTATCTTTGCTATTGAGCCATTTCTGGGCAAAAACCAGATCGCGAGTTTCTGGAAGATAGGGTTTTTCTTGCACGACAATGGATGTTTCAAGCAGAAATGGCATTTGATACATTTTCATCGCAGTTCTTTTGAGCGGCAAAAGATAGTTTTTCAGCGATTCAAATACTGAGCTGTCAGATTCAGTAGTGATCTGTTGTAAATCCACTCGAGACTGCTTAGCAGATTGCATTTTGCTCATCTTGGCTTGAATTTCTTGAATGCGAGGGTCTTGAAGAATTTTTTCAACAGATCCAGTGCTCAGAACTGCGTCGGCAATTTTTCCGACATCGTCAGTAGACACCATCGATGTCACGTCAAACTTTGATATATCAAAATTCAGTGGAGATAGCCCTTGTCCCGAGTTGGATTTGAAAGGGTCAAATTTAAATGCATTCATAAAGCTTTGCATTTCTGAGACGACAAAATACGGTCTTGTATCGGCTACGAATTTTGTGATGTGTCTAAAAATTCTTTTTTGTTCAAAATTTCTAGCGTCTGTTTCAATTCCGATTTTTGAGTTTTTTAAGACCTCATTAAGAGAGGTATTGCCTGAGCTGAGATGCTTGGTGAGCGTTTGACCAAAGAGATCTTTGGGATCGATGCCTAATTTAGGAAAGATGTCTTTCGTGCGGATTTGTCCAGGGACTTTACGACCCGTTGAAGCGATCAAGCCAAAACTTGACGAAGCAGAGAGAGAGCCGTGAGTCCGGTACATTTTGGTAAAAGCACCAAGAGCACTTTTGAGATAGTAGCCGTCATGAACGCAAAGAATTAAATCAGGAAAATCAAAATTTTGTTCTGAGGCAGATTCAATTAAACGAAAAATCGAATCAGGATATGGGGTGTTAACAGCAGCAGTAAAAACTTCTGAAGATTGGATATCTACATTTTGGTAACGTAGGGAAATACCGAGTGCGTTTCCTTGGACAGGGCTGTAACGATAGATTCCCTTGGCTTTATTAAACTGAAGCTGGGCCTCACCACTGTTTGAATAGACAGTCATGATAGTTTCACCGTTATTGTTTTTGTTCAGTGTCACAGCAAGATCAAACCAGTCACGTTGTCGAAAAGAAGCAATAATGTTTGGAATCTGACTGCGGTCTTTGACATACATTGGGCCCCAGTTGCCCAGTGCCAAGAGAGGCATTGCTACGTCTTTTTCAGTCTTAAGTTGTTGAACCCAATTAAATCCAGCCGCTTCGGTTTCTTTTGCGATATCGACTCCGAGAAGTTCTTGCTCTGGTTCAGATTCAGCAAAGCGTCCGATATTTCCGTGGTCAGAAACTAAGATCACTTCGACATCTCGCCCTTGATTTTTATAGGCCTCGATCAGTCTTTTAATCTCGCTGTCAAGAGTCCGCAGCACAGGAAAAAGTCTATTGAGCTGGGTGTGAGCGATTGAGTCAGCCGCGCCGATATATCCGGTAATAACCGGCTTAGGCTTTGCGCTGATCAGCTCGTCAATGACAGAGCGGATTTCAAGTTTTGGAACTTCTTCTGTGGGGAAATACATGAGGCCTTCAATATAAGGGTTAAAGAAGACATCAAAAGCTCCCATATAATATTTAGGAAAAGCCAAACGACGGTAATAATCGCGTGGGTCCCCTTGGACTGATTGAGTGGAGTCATCAAAATAGGTGGCTTCGACAGACTTGATTCTACCTGCTGGACCAAAAAGTTCCGCGGTGTGAGTCATCGTCGACCACGAGAGGTCTGTCATCGATGGAAAGGGAGCCACATGGGCGCCAGAGCTCTTAAACTCTGCAAAGAGACCTGCTTTTTGTGCTGCCACAAAGGCCCAATAGCTGAAGCCATCGACGCCAAGAAGGATGGTTTGCGAGGGTCTTTTTTGTTGCTGTGATTGTAGGTCGGCGCCACGAGCTTCGAATGAGACTGACATGAGGACGGTGGTCATGGTGAAAGCCGTGAGGGCGCTTAACGCAGAAGTTTTCTTTTGTTTAAGCTCAAGTTTTCTTACCAAGTTTTTGACCAATGTCATGTCTACTCCGTTTTTGAGTCCTCTAATGAGGTAATGAGGCTTTTGCGAAAGAGCCCCTTGTATTTACTAAGGGCAAAGCCGATGCCATCTCATTATGAGACAAAGGTCCTATAGCAAACCTAGGGCTTTTGGGTGCCACGGAAGGGTATTTTTTAAGACTTTAATAAATGCGCTTCGACCCGATCGGCGGCAGTGACAAATCTTGCTAACTCCTGTAAATAAAGTATTCGGTGTGAAGCCCATTTTTTAAAGGATGACACGGGTATGTTCCAGGCATTTGAATCTCAGGAAAAAACCACTCAATCGGCTAAGGCTCCTCGGCAGTGGGTTTTTATTCGCGGGATCGTCAGTGAGTCTTTTCATTGGTGGGATTTTTTGAGTGAGATGCAAAAAGCATTTCCTGGGGACTCGATTTCAACCGCAGACATTCTTGGAAATGGGCAGCAAAATCAACACCTGACTCCCACTGCAGTTGTGCCAAATATTCTGGGCCTAAAAAAGCAAGTTCCTGAAGGTAAAAAAATTCTGGTTGGGTTTTCATTGGGCGGAATGTTGTCGTTAGAGTGGGCCCATGCCTATCCCGATGAAATTGAAGCCGTTGTGCTCATCAATTGCAGCCTCAACAATTCAAAAATTCATGAGCGGATGCAGATTTCTTCTTTTAAAAATATCGTGAAGCTGTCATTGGAAAAAGATCTTATTGAGCGTGAAAAGCACACATTGCGCATGACGACCTCTTGCCTTAGCGAGAATAAAATTTCTGAAATTGCTAAAGCCTGGGGCGCAAGAGGGGTCCAGTTTCCGGTTCGGACTATTAACTTTTTACGACAGAGTCTGTTGGCTGCGCAAATTTCTCAACGTCCATCGCCTCCTGTGCCCACACTGATTTTGTCCTCTGAAAATGACCGAGTTGTGCATCCGGTTTGCTCAGAGCGAATTGCCAAAAACTGGAACCTTCAAAATCACAAGCATTCTAAAGCGGGGCATGATTTGACTCTAGACGATCCAACTTGGGCTCTTGAGAAAATCAGTTCTTTTGCAGATTCACTGCTCGCGGCACAATCGCGGCCTTCGCAATTTGATAACAGCTTCGAGCAAAATACTTAGAGAGAAGTATTTAAGTAAATATCTACGAGTGGCGCCCAGTGGGTCATCAATTGATGAGCCCATAAGGCCGTAATAGCCCCAGCAAAAATATCCATCGTCCAATGGGCCCTTAGAATTAAAACTGTCCCGATTTCAAAGGCTGCAATGGCTAACCCTAAAACAAGCCAAGCGGGGCCTCCAAGTTGTATAATTTCAAGTGCGCCCAGCACTGCCAAGGCCGTGTGCCCCGAAAAAAATAGATCATTCGAAACACCATAAGTAACAAATAGGCTCGGAAAACCCGGATCGCGCCAAATCATTCCCTTTGGTGAGGGGAGCAAAGTGAGAGCTTGATTTAGCTGGCGGAGCGCAAACACCAAAAGCAAACACAGAAGCGGGCGTATGCTATTTCCAAAAATCGCATTCGCAAACATCCAAAGGGCCAAGACATCAACGATCAGCGAGCTAGAAACAAGCAAAAGTCTTGCGAGTTTGGGATTTTTTGCAACCTTTTGGTGTAAAAATTGAGTGCGTTCTAAAAGCTCGTCTTGAATGCCGTCATTGGAAAGTGGTTGTCGTTTGCCGAGCTGCCTTTGAGTGTAAAGCCAAAGGCAAAGCATGATTAAAATAAAAATAATTTTATAGAAAATAATCAAAAAAATTCACCTCGGTAAGTTCTATTCAAACACGAACTCCGAGTTTGCGGCAACGAGATTGTTTAATGAAATACTTGCTGGCACATGAAGGAAGTTATATTTTTTTGTGATTTTTTGCTGGCTCTAGCAAGAGCAAATTTAGCGAGCGACACAAGCTCTTTGAAGGCAGGGGAGCGAATGCCTTCGTTGTCGATTCGTACCAGGTAATAACGAGTCGCTTGGTTTTTGTAGACCAAAATTGCACCGATCATCGGAGGAAGGCCTCCTCCGAGAGAAGCCGCCCAGCCAAATTGATTTTCGCCTTGGCGAAATACGCCGGTTGCTCCTCCGTAGGCCGTTTCATTTTTTTGAGAACTAAACTCGGCATTTCGACTTTCGTAGATAATCCCAGCAGTTCCCGCAGCTGAGACCTCTAAAATGCCCGTGAGAGTTGATTTCAAACGTTCAACGTCGATAAAAATATCTGCAGTCGTCGTTGTTTTGCCGGTGGGGCTGACCGACTTTGAAAGGCCGATGCCGGCGCCAAAAAGATAAAAAAATCCGCCGGTTTTTGGGATCCATTTGCCAATTCTAGTTTCAGATATTTTTTCAATTATTTTTTGGGGCAGAGCCAGTCCTCCAGAAATCGAGAGCATTGCAGTGCCACCGGTGGTGTTGCTTCTTGCGATTAAAAGGCTGGCCTCTCCAAACTTTAAATTGAGATCTAAAATGGCCTTGTTGATAATCGTCTTCTTGAGTTTTATTTTACTCAATATTTTTGCAAAGCGATGCAAGAAAGCAGATTTTTTTTGTAAATAAACTTCTATTTCGCGGTCATCGAGAGTCAGCATTTTTTTAAAATGTTCCTCGCTGTGAGGAAGTTCCGGAATAAAGATTGTATCTTTATCATTTGTTACCAGAGCCTGTTGCTCTTGCTGAAATATCATTTTGAGTTGATCTCGGCGAGTCACCAGGTCGGGATTTGCTTCCATTGCCGAAATGCTTTTGGGATCGTAAGTGAGAAGCAAAGGCTCAGAGACTCTGTCTGCGTCGATCAATTGCGAGCGGGCATTGCCGGTAGATTGCTGGGGAACTATCAAGATATCGTCTGAAATTTGCGCTGTTTCAGTACTGTTTGAGTGTTCTGACGAATAGCTTAACGAAGGGCAGAATGACGCAAAAAATAGCAGGCCTATCAAAAATATAATATATCTTTGAGAAGCAGATATACTCGATGGAATTGGTGTCTGTGCTGATCGCAAAATGCCTGCCTCCTGTCCTCGGCGACAATATTGCGTATTTGGAGCCAAGTTGAGCTAGAAGCTACCGCATTTAAACGGAAAAAAGGTGTTGAGCAAATAGACAGTGAGGCAAAAAAAGATGATTTTAAACTTCTGAATCTCTTCTGAATCTCTATGATCGCATAAGCCTATGCATGTAATCGCTATTTGCTGCCCTTGGTTTCTTGAGTGGGACTGCTCGCAGCAAAACTTTTGCTCAGTTGAATTGCGGCATCTC
>CANCBY010000146.1 GCA_947374445.1 Pseudobdellovibrionaceae bacterium | reverse complement strand
GCTAAAAAAATTCCGAAGCTCGGAGAGATTCCGTTCCATCCTTCTGTGAGCTTGGGCTCTGAGGCCGGAGTTCCTATCGTCGAGAGCAATCCTTCGTCGGTAGAAGCGCAGACCTTCTTTGCTATCGCAGATAAAATCCGCGCGCGCTTACCGCTCTAAAACTCATTCCTACTGCGGCTTTCAGTGCAGATCTCTCTCAAAAAGAGATCGCCCGCGAACCGACTGACTCCAGAAGAGACAGTTTATGTCCTTTGTTGAGAAAGCTATTTACAAAATTTTGTAAGACGCCTTCGGCCTGTTATACTGATCAGGTCAAGGAGGCCAAGTGCCTAATTCAGCGCCCAAAAAAATGCCGAGAGCATGGTTTCTGGCTGACGACGCCGAAGACTAGCAGTGCAAGTCACCAGGATTGCTACCGCCTACTCTGTTATGTTTGGTCCGTTATGGCCGCTATGTTCAACCTTTTTTTACCGTGGAGGTTCTAGAGAAATTAAAGGATTTTTGATCCTTTCTTTGCCAAAGGCTACCTCGTGGGAAACTGCGAGCACGCAAAGCTAGAGGGGCTTCTTGAGGGTGACCTCAAATGCCAGCCAGTTGCCAAAGGGAATAATTTCTTAGAAATTTTCTGATTGGGTATTGGTCGAGAGGATTTGTATGAAAAACATTTTATGGTTTCATTCCCCTTAAACCCGCTTTTTACTAGGATTGTAGATTGCGGGTTCCTTTTTTTATGCGAACTACTCGCGCACTGACGCCGCTCGTGCTTCAGGAATCAACAAACGTGATCCCACAAACAGTTTCGATCCACTCGCGATACTGCGATTGCGATTTCTCAACTCCGAAACAGTGATCGAGTATTTCTCTGCGATGTGGCCCAAATTTTCGCCGCGTTTTACAACGTGAACACGTTGAGATTGTTTGCGCGGTGAACTGCGCAGTGGTCGGGCCACTGCACGCGACACCAAACGACGTGAACGAGCCACCTTGCTGTACGCTTTACTATAAGCCTCATTATGCCGAACTTCTCGATTTGAGCTCACTGGAATCACAAGTTTTGAACCCACACGCAACATAGATTTTGCTCGCAAGTTGTTCGCCTTTTTAAGCGATGCCACACTCACGCCATACTTTTGAGCGATCGAAGTCAGAGTCTCACCCGGCTTAACAACGTGAGCGATCGGTCCTACGGCTTGAGGGCCACGGCTCGGCATCACTTGATCACTATCTGGCGCCACTGGAATTCCTTGATCATCCGAAGGCACTTTGAGGCGCATGCCCACTTTGAGCATATTGCCTCGACGAAGTTTATTGAGCTTACGAAGCTCATTCACTGTTGAGTCGTAGTCATCCGCAATTCCAGAAAGAGTGTCGCCTGGTTGCACGACATAAAACTTTCCTTCGCTGGTGCTGACTTCGACTTCTTCTGTCGCCTTTTCAGCAGCGACAGTGGTCTCTTCAGGAGTCTCTTTTACGACTTCAACAGCCTTAGCTTTTTTAGCTCGTTCAGCAACGGCGAGAGCTGCTGCTTTTTTGCCACCACCACGCTCTGGAACTTGCAAGCGCATACCAATGCGAAGTTTGCGGCCCGCCTTGAGATCATTCAAGTCACGAAGCAAAGCCACTGAGGAATGGTACTTTCTTGCGATCGTATAAAGCGACTCACCGGATTTTACTTTGTGTGTTGTCGTGTCTCCGGCATCGGCGATGAATTCAACTCTGCCTGCGAAGCTTGCCTGAGCGGCCGCAAGCCCTGCGACTGTTTGACCTACGGGCACACGGATTTCAAGAACAGACACTCCATCAGCTGACTTGGCTGGAGCAATCTCTCCTTTAAATTTAGGATTCATTTGTTTGAGATCATCATAGTCAAAATTAAGTTTTGCCGCCATCTGCTTAAGATTGACCGGACGATCTACTTTGATCGTTTCAAACTCAAGAGGCTTTTCCCATTCGATATCAGTGAAACCATACTTGGCCGGATTATTACCGATCAGCTTTGCCGCGATAAATTTAGGAATATAATTGATTGTCTCTTTAGGCAGACGACGTTTACGAGCGAGCTCCCAAAAATCTCTGGTGTAGTGATTCATCACTTCGCGCTTCACGCGGTTTTCACCCACATTATAAGAGGCCATCGCCAAATACCAAGATCCAAAAACACTGTAAAGACCTTTGAAATACTCAGCAGCAGCTTGAGTCGCCAAAATTGGATCGCGCCGCTCATCAACCAGGCCGTTGATTTCAAGTCCGTAACGCTTTCCTGTACCGCGAATAAACTGCCAGTAGCCCACAGCAGCTGCATGGCTTGTGGCTTTTGATGAAAAACCCGATTCAATCAAGGCGATGTAAATGAGATCTTCAGGCAATCCGTTTTTTCTAAGGATTGTCTGCATGATCTTCATGTAGCGGCTTGATCGAGCAAGGTATCGCTCCATGTGCGGACGGCCTTTTTTACCTTGAAAGTATTTAACCCACTGTTCAACCTTTTCGTTGATGTCGGTAGGAATCGAATCCAACTCAGTGTCTGTCACTTTGGGAGGTTCGGGATCAGTCACACGAAAAGATTGCACTTCTGCCGGCGAGTTGGATGGCACAATCAAACGATCTCCGGGCTGCACATCGCTGCCAGCTGTCTCGCCAGGTTTAGACGACATATGTGCGCAACCTGAAATCAATGAAGCTAAGGTGATGCTCTTTACCAGACCTTTTAGTAAATTAAGCGCGCTATTTGTTTTGATCACTTTATATATCACTGCCGTGGACTCTTCTTTTCTGAATTGTTCAGATCCCATCATATCCTCCACGACAGATACCTATTGCTAGTTTTTGCAAATCGACCTTAATCCCAACACGTCCAGCCTTTAGGATAAACAAGGTCTCAATAAAGGTCACCACTGTGTGACCTTACCGTGAGCTTCTGGGCTGTGAATCAGGGCTAACATCTAGCGATGAGCTAGACTTTAGATCGGGTGCTAAGCCCGGCGTAAGGTCACCCCACAAAACTTTTTCCAACTTCAAAGGCGGAGCCCCTTCTTGCAAAATCAACAGACGATACAAAATGGTGTTTCGCAAAATAGCTTTCACATAGAAACTTGTCTCAGACCAAGGCAGTTCATCAAACCAAATTTCATCTTCTGGTTGCGATGAAAACTGGTTGATCTGCTTTTCGACTTCGGGCCTTGCCTTTACAAATAACTGCATCTTAGACGGCCCGGCATTGTAAGCCGCAAGTCCCATTGGCACATTGCCACCGAATTGCTTGATCATTTTTGAGATGTAATAAGTGCCCATCTGTAAATTCACCGCCGGAATATAAGAGTCTTCCGGAAGATCCAAACCGCTTAAACCCAACTCTTTTGCCACTTCTTGCGCCGTCGGCGGAATCAATTGCATCAACCCCATAGCTCGAGACACGCTGGTTGCTCGTTCGTTGTAAGCACTTTCTTGACGAATCAAAGATTTCACCAACCAAGGAGACAAATGATAGCGCTCAGCTTCAACCTGTATCGCTGTTTCATAGGCCGTCGGAAAACCCAATGAAATATATTCCGCTGCTCGTAACTGAGGATCTAAATCCAAAGACTCATTCGTCAGCTTAATCGCAGCCCAATAAAGATGATTTCGATTGAGCTCTTGGGCCATTTTTATTTTAGCACCTGCAGCTGCAGGAAAATTCATGTCCAAAACTTCTTGAAACGCTTCGCTGACCCAGCCTTGAGAGCCGAGCAAAAGAGCGCGCTGCCAATTTTGCTTTTGATAGGTCGTGAAAAAAGTAGGATCTGAACTGTTTACCGCTTTGCTCTGCAAGGAAGGCTGTGCCGACGACGGAAAAGGTTCGATTTGCAAATTCAATTTTTCAGCCCTTAATTTAAGGCCGTAGTAAGAAAATGGAAATCTCTCGATAAGCTTTTTTATCTCAGCTTCGGCCCGATCATTTTTAGTCGCCTGCAGAGAGCGTGTGAGCCAATAGCGAGAGCCCAGTTCAAATTTATCACTTCCATTGCTAGCTAAAAGTTTTTCTAGAATGGCGATAGCCGAAGAGTAATTAGCCAAACGATAGTAGACCAAGGCCAAACGAAAACTCACTTCACTAGAATCTTCACCGGCGCTGTTCCACTCTAAATAATCTGAAAAATATTTTTGCGCTTTTTTATAATCGCCCAAAAACTGCGCGGACCGACCTGCCACGTAATTTATCTGAGCCGCTTGTGGTGAGATTGAAAGATTTAAAAGTGCTCGCTCCGACAAACGCAATGATCCCTGATAATCATTCTTACGATGAAGAATCCGCGCCAGCTCAAAAGCTCTGCTTGCATCTAGTTTTTCCATTTGAGCAAGAGCTTTTTCACGAAGACTTAGATACTTGTCAGCGTTCTTTTCGTTGTTCTTGTCATCACTTTTAGCTTCAACCTTTGCTCCATTTCTATCTTCCAAAAAGCTAGTGTAGATTTCTAGAATTCGATCAAAGGCCCATTTTGATTTTTTTCCATTGGGGTAAGTATTGAGATAAATCACTGAATCTTGCATCAACGAAATCAAATCGTTGTTCTTTTGAGCTCCAGCCAATCTATCTACAAATTTTTGTTCGCCTTCAGAAAGTGTTTCAGTTTTTGATTTATCAGAAGCTACTCCTGCCTTGCCACCGTCTTCAGATTTTTTACGAAGCAATGCCAACTGCAAAGAATACAACCGGTCGCGAGCAGCTTTAGATTCAGATAAATCTAAGCTCTCTTGAAAAAAAACTTCAGCCGCCGCTGTTTGATGGCTTAAAAAAGCCCACTCCCCTGAAAGTGCTAAAATCTTGGCCTTCTGCTCGCGCTCTTGTACCTGAAGCGCCAAAATCTGAATATGCCGATCGGCTTCTTGCAAACTCTTTTTATCCAAGAGCTTAAAGAGCGCTTCGATATAAGTTACACGTGAGCGCCAAAGTTCTTCGCGCAAAGCTTTGCGAGCACTCGACTCTAAAAGCAAATTCGGAGATTTATCTGCTCTCGCTAGTGCAAGCGCCAAAGCCTGAGTCTTCGGTGATTTTGCGCTGCCTAGAACTAGCTGCCTTGAGCAGTTCAACCACGACACCAAAACCCAACCAGCAACGGAAGGCTCTTCAGTCATCACCGCGGGAGCAAGAGCAGCACACTCTTGCCACATTTTGCTGTTTTCAAGCTCTTTGAGCGATCCCAATTTTTTTAGCGTGGGTTTACCTGGCTGAAGTTTCGCCGAATTAACTGCCTGTTTAGCTGTTGGCTTAGCGATGGCTCCCGGAGTTAGAGTTGCCAAAATCAAAAGAGCTGCCATTGAATTGCGAAAGATCATATATAAAATCCTCACACTCAGTCGCTGTTGCAGCCACCGAGTCCCATTGAGAAAAAACTAATTCGGGCTCATTCTTACGCCTGACCATCCATTTGGCATCAAGTTCTTTTGCCGCCTGAGGCCAACCCTCTGCGAAATTGAGAATGCTCTGCACTTGAGCTTTGCGTTTGCTTAAATCATAGCCATGCGACCACACATGCCCCTCGTAACCCAGAGCCATTTTCATCCCTTGAAAATAAAGCGCATGATCGTAAGAACTAGAGGCAATCACGACATCATTCACACCTATTTGCTTCCTGACACACTCAGCAAGCACCTCCGGAGGGCCTATTTTGCTGGCATGAACACGAGCCGGAAAACTCGCGGCCAACTGAAACACTCCAGGGGCAAACGCACAAAGCAAGATTAGATTCTGCTGCCAACGAGAGCCCTTTGTCGTGCTCTGCCAATAATGATCAAAAAACCAGATCTGCATCAGAATATAAATCCACAGTAACACCTTGATATTATCCCAAGCCCAAGGCGCCACCCGCACATTAAAAAACAAAAACCAAAGAGCCAATAAGAACGCAAACTCAAGGCGCGCATTGGAATTTCGATAGGCCGCGATCAAAGACAAAATCAAAACCAAAATAAAACCCGAAAAGTTTTGCAGCAGATAATAAAAGAATCCCATGTCCTTCATGCGATCGGCAAAAGTCCAACCCCAGCTAAAGCCAATGGCATTTCCTAAATTCTGTCCTTGGCCGAAAACAACAAATAGAAATGGCAGTGCCACAGCACTTGCAACTGCCATTGACAAAATAAATTGGCGCCAGTTTTTTCTAAGTAAAAACACTCCGAGCAAATAAACACTTAATATCAAGAAGCTATGAAGATGAAAAAATACAAGCGCTCCCCAAATCAATCCAAATGCGAGTTGCTCTTTCCGCGCAAAAAAATTGCTGGCTGATCTCTCAATCAGCCAAAGTCCCGCCGGCAATGCATATAAAAACCCCCGTTGGGTCACAAAAACCGCAAGAAACAGATTTTTCCAATCAAGAGCGCTGCCTGG
>CANCBY010000145.1 GCA_947374445.1 Pseudobdellovibrionaceae bacterium | reverse complement strand
AGGTCTGCCATTTTTTCTTTCGAGAAAGCACTGAGCACATCAATTAAAATAATCACGTTATCATTTATTTTACCGAGACCTTGAATAAATGAAGTTTCTCCGGGCTTGCCTAGTTGAGGTGGAGTTTGGATTTGTTCTTTTGCTAAATCGACGACTTCGCGGACAGAGTCTACCACCAAACCCACCATTCCGACTTCGGCTTCGATCACGACAATGCATGTGTCTCTGGTATTTTCGCATTTTTCAAAACCAAATTTTAGCCGAAGGTCGACGACCGGTATGATCCGACCTCGCAGGTTCATCACGCCACGCACGAAATCAGGCGTTTTCGGCACCGGAGTGATCTCGGCCACGCGATTGATCTCGCGGACGACTTCGATCGGAAAGCCGTACTGTTCAGAGCGTAAATTAAAAGTCATGAACTTAGACATAGAACCCCCACACTAGACTTTTCGACAGGTCTGGGGATTACTTTAAGCCAAACAGACGAATGTCGAGTGCTTGGCTCAGATTTAACAAAAGCGTCTCAGCTTGTGACGCTTTTGAGACGGGTTAAAACGGAGCTCGTTCGTATTGGGACGGCCAAGTGATTGTTTGTTTGAGTGCCGCCGCCGCTCGCAGAGGCCAGTGCGGATCCCGCAAAAGCTCCCGAGCCAAGAGAACCACATCAGCTTCGTCTTTATCCAAAATACTTTGAGCCTGCTGCGGGTCAGTGATCATCCCGACAGCTCCAGTGAGGATTCCTGTTTGCTTTTTGATTTCACGTGCAAACTCAACTTGATAGCCAGGACCCACCGGAATTTTTGCATGAGATACATTGCCGCCAGTGGAGCAGTCGATCAAATCAATGCCGACTTTTTTGAGTTCGCTCACTAGCACGATGGATTGCTGTAAATCCCAGCCACCTTCAGTCCAATCAGTAGCAGAAATCCGCACAAACACAGGCCACTTTGCGGGCCAAAAATTCCGCACTGATTTGGCAACCTGCAGAGGCAAACGCATGCGGTTTTCGAGAGAGCCACCATATTGATCTTTGCGGTGATTAGAAAGCGGTGATAAAAACTGATGCATCAAATAGCCATGGGCCATGTGCAGCTCAACTACTTGAAAGCCTGCGAGCAAAGACAGCTCGGCGGATTTCAAAAAATCATTGATCACTTTTTGAATATCGAGATCATTCATTTCTTTCGGGGTTGAATAGTCTTTTGAAAAGGCCACTGCGCTTGGACCTACAATTGACCAATCAGAGTTCAAGTTGTGAGCATGCCAAGGAACTTTACTCGAAGCCTTGCGCCCAGCATGTGCTAGCTGAATGGCAGGCACCGCCCCTTGCTCTGAAATAAATTGAGTGACGGGCTTCAGAGATAAGGCCTGGATCTCGTTCCAAATTCCTAGATCATTGGCAGTGATACGTCCTTCGGGCGAAACTGCGGCGGCCTCGCTCATCACAAGGCCTGCTCCGCCAACAGCTCTGGCGCCCAGATGCACAAGGTGCCAGTTACTGGCCATGCCATCTGTTGAAGAGTATTGGCACATCGGAGAGACAAAGACCCGATTTTTGATAACCAGGTCTCTGATTTTGATCTCAGAAAAAAGATTCAACCGCGCTCCTCTGTGATTTTTAGCGATTTTTAGTGATTTTTTAGATTAGGTTTTTCTAATGGGCCTTTTGCGAAGCCGCAATCATCAGGTCTGCCACTTGACGAGAAAACTTCACAGGATCAGGCAAGACCGAACCTTCTGTCAAAAGAGCTTGGCCATAAAGAATTTCTCCCCACTTGGCTTGCTCTGTTGCAGATAAACCCAACATTCTTTCAAAAAGAGGATGCTGAGGATTGATCTCTAAAATCCGTTTGCTGGAAGCTTTGTACTCATTCCCCATTTGCGAAAGAATTTTTTGCATATGAGCTGAAGGGTCATTGTCAGCGCTCACCAAGCAGACCGGAGTCTCAGTCAAACGATCAGAGATAACGATGTCTTTGACTTCGTTTTCAAGACTCTTTTTGAGAGTCTCAAGCAAAGGCTTGAACTTTTCTTCGGACTTCTTTTTCTCTTCTTCGTTTTGTTGTTTTTCTTCGGCAGTGTCTAGTTCAAGTCCAGACTTTGTGATCGACTGAAGTTTTTTGTCTTTGTAATCACGAAGGCTCTCGGTCACCCATTCATCAACAGGGTCGACCAACAAGAGAACTTCGTAGCTTTTCTGCTTGAGCTTTTCAAGATAAGGGCTGTTTGTCACCTGAGCCAAATTGTCGCCCGTGATAAAGAAGATATCCTTTTGCGATTCTTTCATGCGACCGACGTACTCTTCAAGAGTGGTCATCTTATCAGAAGACGTTGTGTGAAATAAAAGCAGGTCTTGGATTTTTTCTTTGTTACCAGAGTCTGTAGGGACGCCCTCTTTCAGAGTCGGTCCAAACTCGCTCCAAAAATTTTCATAAGCCGAGCGGTCTTTTGTCAGCAGATCTTTTAACATCGAAAGAACTTTGTTCACGACGTTTTTGCGGATCTGAGTGACTTGACGGTCTTGTTGTAAAATCTCTCGAGAGACATTGAGAGACAAATCAGAGCTATCAACCATGCCCTTCACAAAACGAAGATATGTTGGCAACAAATCTTTGCAGTTCGCCATGATGAAAACACGTTTTACGAAAAGGCTAAGACCATATTCGTTTTCTTTAGTATTATAATTCCAAGGTTTTTTGCCAGGAACATAAAGTAGAGAGTGAAACTCTAGCGTGCCCTCAGCTTTGTAATGCACATGCTTGATCGGATCATTCCAATCGTGAGTGAGATGTTTATAAAACTCGTTGTACTCCTCAGGCGTGACTTCAGAGGCAGATTTAAGCCAAAGCGCTTTTTGACTGTTCAACGTTTCATCTTTAGCTTCAGTTGCAGCTTCACCCTCTTTAGCTTCTGGTTTTTCACCGAGCATCATAATTGGGTAGGCAATAAAGTCAGAATATTTTTTAACCAAAGACTTAAGCACCCAAGAGTCTGTGAAGTCTTGAACTTCTTCGTCGTCTGCAAATGATTTTAAATGAAGAGTGATCGTGGTGCCTGTGCCGTTAGGACGAGGGACTTCGTCGATGCTGTAAGTTCCATCTCCTGATGATTCCCAGATCACACCGTTATTTGATCCGGCTTTTTGTGTGTGCAAGGTAACTTTGTCAGCCACCATGAATGCTGAGTAAAAACCCACACCAAATTGTCCAATCAGATCAGGACGTTTTTTGATTTCTTCATTGATTTGCGCGAATTTTTTAGTTCCTGAGCGAGCGATAGTGCCGATGTACTCGACCACTTCGTCTTTGCTCATGCCGATACCGGTATCCATGATTTTTAGAGTCTTGGTGGCCTTGTCAGCTTCAAGACGGATTTGATATTCATGTCCAGCAGGAACCAACTCAGGCTTGGTCAAGGATTCAAATTTGAGTTTATCTATGGCATCAGAGCCGTTGGATAAAAGTTCGCGCAAAAAGATTTCTTTGTGCGAGTACAAAGAGTGAATCATCAGATCCAAAAGTTGTTTGATTTCAGCGTTAAAGCTCTGTGTTTGCTTTGCCATTTTCCGTGACCTCCAAAAAATTAAAATTGCTCTGCAAGTATGCCCACGGACGCGGCTTTGGCAAGGTCAGTTGGTGGGAATTATCGAGTTTTTTTAGTGAGAAGGCTCAGCTTCAGTTGAGTGCTGAGCTTGATTTTGTGCCGTTTCAGAAGGGTGAATCAAAAGATCCCAAAACGCAAATTCCTGCGGCGAAATTAAATGCTCGGCTTTTGCCAATCTGAGGGCCAAAGAAAGACCTTCGTGTTTTAAAAAGCCCTGCTGGCGGCGAGCGCCTCGTTTTTTAAAGCCCTCAACATCGCGCAGTCGGCTTTGAACTTGGAACACGCTCTCAATGGCCATGCCCTCGGCTTTGAAAACTCCCAGCTCGTCTTTCATCAGGCGATTGGCTTTTTCTTCAAAGTCTTTCATTTGACCGAGAGCAATTGAGAAGGCCCACACGAAAGTTGTGTACATCTCAATGGTATTTGCTGGATTCCAAACAATCTCTGACCAGCGAGCGAGGTAATGTAAAAACACTTCGCGCTGCTCTGGCTGGCAAAAAACTTCATCCAGAGTGGGTAGCAAGATTTTCATCAAGCCTAGGTCATGCAATTCTAAGAAAGCCAAGCCTGGATCAGGCAGCCGCATAAATTTGAGATACTCTTCGCGCTTTCGCGGTAACAGAGCGGCGGCCAAGGCATCGGTATTTTTATTGATCGCCTCGCGCAGGCTGTCTTCGATTTTAAATTTGAGTTTGTGCGAAAGTCTGATCGCGCGCAAAGTTCGGATGGGGTCTTCGAGAATGCGCTTGGTTGGATCGCCGATCATGCGCAGAGTGCGGGCTTCCATGTCGGCCATGCCTTTGGCAAAATCTAAAAGCTCATCTTTGACCGGATCATAGAAAAGCGCGTTGATCGTAAAATCTCTGCGAAGAGCGTCTTCTTCAGGCGTGCCAAAAAAATTATCTCCAGATGCTGGCAACTCATCTGCGGCTTCGGCCTCTTGATTAATTTTTGCCATGTCTTCGACGGTGGCTTCGCGGCGAAAAGTGGCCACTTCGTATTGCTGATCTCCACGCTTGACCAACACCAGGCGAAAGCGCCGGCCGATGATGTAAGACCCATAAACGCGTTTTTTAACCTGCTGAGGAGAAGCATTTGTGGCGATATCGTAATCTTTGGGATGAATGCCTGCTAAGAGATCACGCACGCAACCGCCCACCAAATACGAGGTATAGCCCCCTTTTTGAAGATGCTGAACAATGTCTTTTGCAAAAGGGTCGATCCAACTTGCGTGGAGCCGAGGTTTTGGCTTAACTTCCATACGACGTGGTTATCCCATCCTATTTGTCTCAATTCAACTATCAATTGGTTGGCCCCGAAGACGGCCAGCGCTGGGTATTTTTGCATGGCCTGATGGGTTATGCCTTGAATTGGCGCAAAATTATTTCTGGGCTCGAGTCTACAGAGCGAGTGTTAGCCTATGATCAGCGCGGTCACGGAAAATCATTTAAGCCGATGACGGGCTATGCCTCTGAAGACTACGCCGATGACCTGTATTTGATCACCGAAGAGCTTGGTTGGGACCGTTTTATTTTGGTGGGCCACTCAATGGGCGCTCGCAATGCGATCATGTTTGCCCACAAGTTCCCCGAAAAAGTCGAGCGTTTGGTGCTTGAAGATATCGGCCCCGAAAGTAGGCCTGAGGCCATCAAATACTATGAGGACTTATTGGGGGCGGTGCCCACTCCTTTTGCCACGAAGCTTGCCGCGAAAGAGTTTTTTCTGAATGAGTTTCCAACGCGGCTCAGGGCACTTGGTGGGCATGAAAATGCCAACACGCTGGGGCAGTATTTTTATGCGAATTTGATTGAAATTCCATCTAGCACTGGCGAGGTCACAGTCGATTGGCGCTTCTCAAAAGAGGCGATTTTTGCCAGCGTCAAACAAGGCCGCGCCAAAGATCACTGGGCTGAGCTTCGGCAGTTGCCAATGCCTACATTGGTCATTCGAGGTCAGAACTCGAATGAGCTCAGTCCCGAAGTTTTTGCTCGAATGAAGGTTGCTAATCCGCGGATTGAGGGTGTTGAAATCCCTAACGCGGGGCACTGGGTTCACTCAGAGCAGTCTCAAGAGTTTTTGCGCGCGATCCGGCAGTTCGCGGGACTGCCTCTTTGACATTTATCTAAGTCCCTTTTAGTTTCACGACCATGCGATTTTCTGAACTAAATTTAGAACCAAGTCTTTTTTCTGCCATTCAAAAACTCAACTACGACGAGTGCACTCCTATTCAAGCCCAAACTCTGGGACCTGTGTTGGAAGGCCGTGACGTGGCGGGGTTGGCGCAAACCGGTACCGGTAAAACAGCGGCTTTTTTGATTCCGCTGATGGACCGAATTCTCAAGGGTCGAGTCAATCTCGAGTCTTTGCCTGAAGAGCAGCGAGCTGATCTGGCTAAGCGCAGTTTTTACGACTGGAAAGCGCAAAACTTTATTCTTATTTTGGTTCCAACTCGTGAGTTGGCTGAGCAGGTGCACGAGAACATTGCTCGTTTGTCGATTGATTCAGGTTTGAAGGGTTTTGCTATTTACGGCGGGACTTCGTACGACAAACAAAAAGACGCGGTTAAAGAGGGGCTTGAGTTTATCGTAGCCACTCCAGGTCGCTTGATTGATCTATACAAAGAGCATGTGGTTGACCTTAAACAAGTGCGCGCGGTGGTTTTTGACGAAGCCGATCGCATGTTTGATATGGGCTTCAAAGATGACATGAAATACATCCTTGAGCGCATTCCTCGCGAGCGTCAGTTTTTGGTATTTAGTGCCACACTTAACTTTGA
>CANCBY010000144.1 GCA_947374445.1 Pseudobdellovibrionaceae bacterium | reverse complement strand
CAGAAGCTAACAGATCGAGCGCCTCTCGAGAGCTTTCAACCACAACCACAGGCACGGCAATGCTGGCTGGGACTTTGTCTGCGTTTTCAACAATCAACGCACAGGCACCCTTACTTAGAGCGTCAGAAATGAAGTCATGGCCATCCAATTTTGAACCGCGAACTGCGATAAAAACCCATCCGGCAGCGACTTCATTTGTCGAAGACGTAAGACCCAAAACTTCTGTTGCGGCAAACGCCGAAAGCGAAGAAGATGATGGAGCCTTTTTGGAGTTCTTAATCACTGACAGAAACTGGGATAAATTCATAAAATGAGTCGCCAATCAAATAGCATAAAGTGCCTCGAACAAATGGTAGAGAACTCTGATGAGTGGGTCATCCTCTTTCATGGTTATGGCGCAGATGCTTATGACCTCAAGTCATTGACCGAAGTCATGACGCCCGCAAAACCTTCGAACTGGCTTTTTCCTCAAGGAATTTTGCAAGTTCCAATTGGACCAGGGTGGTCGGGCCGAGCTTGGTGGAATATCGACCTTGAGAATTTACAAAAAAGGCAAGCCCAAGGCGCCAATGTCGATTTGAGTGATGAAAAACCAAAAGGTCTGCCGCAAGCTCGAACACTCGCCCTTGAAATGATTCAAAATCTTAAAGTAGATTGGTCTAAAATCACTTTGGGTGGATTTTCTCAAGGTGCCATGCTTGCAACTGATTTGTTTTTACACGCCCCCGAAACACCCAAAGGACTTGTCCTGTTTTCAGGCGCTCTGATCAACAAAGACGAATGGAAGCCGCTCATTCCAAAACGTGCTGGTTCGCGCTTTTTTATCAGCCACGGAACTCAAGACCCTGTGCTCCCTCACCGTTCAGGCCAACAGCTTGAAACTCTTTTGAATGGAGGAGGCATGAAGGGCGGCCTCGTGTCTTTTCAGGGCGGGCATGAAATCCCGCCTTTAGTAATCAACAAAGCCAATGAATATTTGAAAGGACTTTGACCATGAGTGACGTCAAAACCCCGCCTACGCTCTTGCCTAATAATAATACCGAAAGTGCCCCTGCCATTCGCAAAAGACATATTTTGATCTTAGTTTTTTCGGTGGTCCTAGTGATCGGATTGATTTTTGCTTCGGTTTATCAATACCGTCGTCGTTTTGACGAGTTCGCTAAATTGCGCATTGAAGTTGAAACTGCTTTAGCCTCAAAAAATGAGCCACTACTTTTGAAGCTAGCAGCGCACGAGTTCACCGTCGGACAACCCGAACTCGGAAATGGCGTGACTGTCACTCCTGAAAAAGTTATTGCAAAAATAATTTCACTTACCGGTGGGCTTAAATGGACAGATCACACTGAGGACTTTGAAAATTTGCGCGTTCTTTATCCCGCAAAAGGTTCACTGCAGCTCCTTTTCAACCACACACCCTCGGGCTGGATTTGGTCTGGAGTGCAGTCTGTTTCTCCCGATGAGTTGGCATTTTTAGCCTCTGAAAACAGCGGCTCAGCAGGCACTGAAGACAAAGTTCAATATCATGAGATTGTGACTGAAGAAGCTAAGGGCGATGAGCCCTCAATGGATTCACACTAAATTATTTTTTAATCTCAACAATAAAAGTTGTATGAGGTTTGCCGCTATCAATATGAAGCCCGCCACCATGGGCTTCAAGTATTTTAGTGCAGAGAGAAAGCCCCAGGCCCGAACCCACGCCTCTTCCTTTGGTCGTAAAAAAAGCAGTAAAGATTTTTTCTTGAATTTCATTTGGAATGCCAGAGCCCGAATCCATAAACTGAATTCGGACCATGCCAGATTTTTCACCATCATCTAGCACCATCATTTCGATCCATTTTTCAGTCTTGTCGCCAATGGCATCGATCGAGTTAACGATCAGGTTAACGAAGACCTGAAAAAGCTGCGTGAAGTGACAATTGATTTTGATTTGACGAAGTGCGGGGTCTAATTTGAGTGTGACCTCGCCCGTCTTTAATTTATTTTCACAAATAACAATTGAATCATCTAAAATTTGACCCAAGTTTTCAACCTGAAACGGAAGCGTTCCATCTTGACGAACGTAAATTCTAATTCCTTGAATAATTTTTGTAATTTTTTTCGAACTCATATCAATTTTGTCTAATAGAGCCACGACTTCTGGTTCTTGGGTCATTCTTTTGATTCGATAAACATTGCCTTCAATCATCGTCAGAGGATTATTGATATCATGAATAATTCCAGCAAACATCTCGCCCAACGTAGCTAGCTTTTCTGTAAAAGAAACTCTCCCCTGCAACTGCTTGAGCTCGCTGATATCCACTCCAATAACAACAGCGCGCTCGCCGTCTTTGAGCTTTGTGCCGGACACCAAGTAGTTGTGCTCGACCCCTTTAATTTTGGCTTCGATTTCGCGGTATATAGTGGAACTGCTCGAAGCAAAGAGGTCTTTAGCAAAGTCTTCAAAAAAATGTTCTTGCGTATGAAAACCCACAGGCTTGCCAGCAAACTCAAAACTTTCAAGCCCACAGGCTTGAGCCAAAGCCCGGTTGACAGCGAAATAGGTCATATCTTTATTGATCCAAGAAATTGTATTTGGAATTAAATCAACAATCACACTAAGACGATCGTATTCAGCCTTTACGGCCTCATGCTCAGATTTGTTTTTTGAATACAACTCATCCACAGCTTTTGCAAAGCCGCTAAGATCTGGATGTTTTTTCAGAAGAGCCATAATTTCAGAGTTTTTCAAATCTGCGTCCATAAACATACACTACTTGAAAAAACATTGACGTGAGAAGTACTACTTAGACTCTAGACCTAGAGCAAGCAAACATGTGTTTTGCCTTCATAGACTTGCACCATAAAAACCTTCATGCAGAATAGAGATATGAAATCACTACGCATCACGGTTATTTTTGGTTTATTGGCGGCTACTATTGTTGGCGTTCTCTTTATTGCGGGAGTCTTAGACTCTGAAGCTGCCAGCTCTGCTCTGACCAAAACTGTAGGGATTGTTTTTCTTATCGCTATCTGCGGCCAAGCCATTGGACTTCTTGCCAAAAAGCCCGCCGATAAAAGTTCAGAGCCCGTAAATAAGCAAGGCCCTCAATTCTAATCAAAAGACCTCGCCCAAAGTCTGGGCCAGACAGGTATTAAGGCAAATTTAATTTCACCGATAAGGCCTCTGGAGGAATAACTTCATGAGCCTACCCGTATTAATTTTTATCGGCATTATTCTCGCTGGACTGGCCGTTGTGAGCCTTAATATATACAACGGACTTGTGAGCCTTAAGAATCAAGTCGAAAGAGCTTGGGCTAACATCGATGTGATTCTGAAGCAAAGATATGATGAAATCCCTCAGCTTATTCAAGTGATCGAGCAGTACGGAAATTACGAAGCAGGTCTACTACAAAAATTAGCTGAGGCCCGATCTCACTATGGAACTGCAAAGTCCGTCGGCGAAAAAATTGATTCCTCACAACAACTCAGCCTTGCGGTAAAGGGAGTCATCGCCATTGGCGAGGCCTATCCAGATCTTAAAGCGAATAAAAGTTTTTCAGACTTACAAGGGCGTATCAGCAGTTTAGAGAGCACTTTATCTGACCGCCGTGAAGGCTACAATGAATGTGTGGCTAATTTCAATACACGCATCGAACAATTTCCCGATGTTCTTGCCGCAAATATCTTAGGCTACCGCAGACAGGTCATGTTCAATGTCAGCGAAGCTGAAAGAGCTCAGCCGAGTCTAAAAATGAATCTGCCTAAGTTTGGCAATGGTGCTTCATAGCCGCTATGAAAAATCTTGATGACTTGAAAGCCGCAGCATTTTGTCTTTTTATCGGTGGAGGACTCTTCTACCATGCGATAAAAAAACATCGCCAAAGCCGAAAAATTCAAGACACTCCAACATCTAAGACAGCTACTGCCGCAGTTGGAACAGCTGAGTTTGAAGGCTTTGCCTGGCACACCTCTGAAAAATATCCGACGGCATCTGGCATGGAGGCTGTCTATTACTCTTTCCAAATTCAACAAGAAATTTCTTCTGGAGTCGGAAAAAATAAAAAATCCGAATGGGTTACAGTTTTTGGAATTACCAAAGGACAATCATTTTACCTCGTAGATCCGACGGGTCTAGCCGAAGTGCATTTGCACGAAGCAGACCTCAATTTGGAGTCGGCTCGTACTAGAGCCTGGAGATCAATTCCGAAAGATGAACAAATTCGAATCCAAAAAGAAATCGTAAATATTGATGTTCCTAACTTTCCGCCTTCGAGCTTTTTATTTGGAATTTTTTCGGTGAAAACTCGCATCGTTGAAAACGAAATTCTTTTGGGCTCTCCAGTCTACGCGCTCGGAAACTTTATGACTCCTTCGAGCGAAATTCCCAAGTTTTCGGCCGCCGGTCTCAGTCATTTTTGCAGCCGAGTGTTTGACAACCAAAGACGATCGTTTCGAAAGCTTTCTGGTCTACTCGATAAAAATGGTGACGGCAAAGTTGACGCTCTCGAAAGCAAGACAGGGTATTCGCTTCTAGCCAAAGTATCTATCAAAAAAGCCACAACCGAAGCACAGCAAGAAACTGAATTTCCGGTGCATGGCCATATCACTACCAGTGACGCACAAAAACTTATTGTGGCAGATGCTCACCAAGCACAACTGCTAGAGCGAATGACCCACAATCTTTGGTTTAAATTTATTGGCGGTGCCGCGCTGATGACTTTTGGAATTATCTTATTTGTCAACCCGAAATTGGATTTCAAAAGAAGTAATATACGACAGCCTTCTTCACAAGCAGCCCCCCAAATTGATTTATCAGCAGAAATCACTCGCTTGCACTATGAGTGTGTGCAAAGCCAGGTGGCGTCTTGCTCGCGGCTCATAGAGAAGCAAAAAACTTTTGAGCTCAGCGCGGTGAATCTTGTTTATTATAAACAGCAGCGCTGCCGGCTTGATTCCAAGCAGTGCGCAAAATAATTTTACTATTTCAAAAAAACTGTGACTTTTTTATCTGCCGGTAAAGGCTGCCCCACCGCGGGCTCTATCTCAGCAACAACGCCTTGTCCGCGAAAGCGAACATCCAAATCTTGACCACTCAAGCGCTTTAAAACTTCTCGAGTCGAAAGTTTCATGAGATCAGGAACAGTTGCTACAGCCTGAGGGCTTGGCAAAGATAGAATTTCTTCGGAAGTAACAACCGATGCCAACTGCCGAGGAGCCGATGGAGCTTCTTTCAGTTTCTGCGGTGCTAAGTTTCTTTCTGAAAGTAAAGTCGGCTGCAAGCCCGCGCGACGAGCCGAGTAGCTCGCAAGTCTTGAAAAAATAGGCGCTGCCACTTGTGAGCCGTAATATGAATTTTTCTTTGGATGATCGACAGCTACATAAATGACAAACTTAGGATCATTGGCGGGAATAAACCCTGCAAAGCTCGAAATATAAGCCTTATCTAAATATCCACGACCATCTGGTTTGGCTTTTTGCGCCGTGCCTGTTTTGCCGCCGACTAAAAAGCCATCAACTTTTGCATTCACTCCAGTCCCGTTGGGCGCGGTGACTCCAGTGAGCATCAATCGCATCTGGGCAGCTTCTTCATTCGTCAAAATTTTGCGAATGACTTTAGGCTTGGTCTCGGTGACGTCACCGCTCTCAGGATCACGCACAGATTGAACGATGTAAGGCGAATGAAGAGTTCCTCCATTGGCAATCGCGGCATAAGCATTAGCGATTTGTAAAGGCGTCACCGCTACTCCGTGACCGAAAGAAATATTGCTAAGCAAATGCGGCCGCCATGGCAATGGCTGCAAAGTTCCTTTGGCTTCTCCAGGAAGATCAACTCCGATTTTTCCTCCAAATCCAAACTCTTCAAAAGCTTTTCTCAGCTGCTCTGGGCCTAAATCAAAGGCGATCTTGGTCGTTCCAATGTTAGATGAAAAAGCCAAAATCTCACTGACAGTTAAAGAGCCCCATTTATGTGCGCTCTCGGCCTCGCGAATAACCCGATCAGCAATTCTAAACTGACCATTTTCAGTATTGTATTTTGTGTTCGGAGCTAAAATCTTTTCATGCAGTGCCGCCGCAATCACAAATGTTTTCATCGTACTGCCTGGCTCGAAAGAATCTGTGAGAGCGCGATTGCGTCTGCGATCAGGACTGACTTTTGAAGCTTGGTTGGCATCAAAGCTAGGACTTGAAGCCATCGCAACAATGGCCGAAGTCTGAGCATCAAGGATCACACCAAAAGCTTGATCTGCATCAAAATCAGTTATTGCTCCACGAAGTTCTCCCTCGAGCATGTGCTGAATTTCACCGTCAACGGTGAGTTTGAGTTCGGCCCCATCAGGATTGTCTGCGAACATCATCCCATCAGCAACGAGAGGACGACCGCGAGCATCTCTTCTGACAGAGACCTTTTTTTT
>CANCBY010000143.1 GCA_947374445.1 Pseudobdellovibrionaceae bacterium | reverse complement strand
GAAAAAGACATGTCGGTGCGCTTTCGTATCGACGGTATTTTGTTTGATATTTTCAAGCCACCTAAAAAATTACAAAATGCCATCACTTCAAGACTTAAAGTTATGGCCAACTTGAATATCGCCGAAAAACGTCTTCCGCAAGATGGTCGGATTCCGCTCAAAGTCGGTGGTAAAGATATTGATATTCGTATGAATGTTGTTCCCACGTCGCACGGCGAGCGCATCGTCATGCGTTTGCAGGATAGATCCAACGTCGTTCTCGAACTCGAGCAGCTAGGTTTTTCAGATGATCACTTGCGAAAAATTGATGATCTGATCGAGCGCAGTTACGGCATCATCTTGGTCACAGGCCCCACGGGTTCTGGAAAATCGACCACACTTTACGGAAGTCTCACAAAGCTCAATAAGCCCGATGTAAATATCCTCACCGTCGAAGACCCGGTCGAGCAGCGCATTCATGGCATTGGCCAAGTGCAGGTCAACGCCAAAATCGGACTGACATTTGCGGCTGGCCTTAGAGCTTTCTTGAGGCAAGATCCTGATACCATCATGGTTGGAGAGATTCGTGACCTTGAAACCGCAGAACTTGCGATCAATGCCTCCCTGACAGGTCACTTGGTGCTTTCAACAATCCATGCGAATGACTCTGCGGGGGCTTTTCCGCGGCTATTGGATATTGGAGCTGAGCCCTTTTTAATTGCCACATCGATCTTAGGTATTGTCGCTCAGCGCTTGGTGCGCGTGCTTTGCCCGCACTGCAAACTCAAACATGATCCTTCTGATTTTCAGTTAGGTCTTCTGGGGCTCAAACGCTCTGACATACAGAATGCTAACATCTGCAAACCTATTGGCTGCTCGCAGTGCAATATGAAGGGCTATATCGGCCGAACAATCATTGCCGAAATGCTGCTCGTCAACGATGACATCCGCTCATTGGTGATGCAACGTAAGGACGGAAATTCCATTCGCAAAGTGGCTGTCGCCAACGGCATGAAAACATTTCGCGATCATGGGATTACTAAAGTGCTTTCAGGAATCACTACAATTGAAGAACTGATGAGTAATACTCAACTGGATATCTAAACTGGATGTTTTAAATGCCAATCTTTGAATACCGCGGACTTTTAAAAAATGGCAAAAACACCAAGGGTGTTGTCGACGCCGAAAATAATCGCGCAGCACGAGCTAAGTTAAAAAAGGATGGCATCTTTGTCGTTGAGCTGAAAGACAAAAAAAAAGCGATTGATGCCTCTGCAAAAAAGAAACGCGGCGGAAGCCAAAAATCTGTGGGAGTCAAAGACCTCTCTCTGATGACTCGTCAGTTAGCAACTTTGATCAAAGCAAATATTCCGCTAGTTGAGGCGATCGGAGCAGTGTCCGAGCAAGTCGAGCACCCCACTCTTGCAGAGGCCATGGCCGACTGTAAAAACATGGTCAACGAGGGAAGCACCTTCAACAAGGCTCTCTCGAAGTACCCGAATATTTTTAATACGATTTATGTCTCTATGTGCGAAGCCGGAGAAGCCTCTGGAACATTAGACGTCATTCTTTTGCGCTTAGCTGAATTCACTGAGGCCCAAAACGAATTGAGATCAAAGGTCAAAGGCGCTCTCACCTATCCGGTGGTTATGTTGGTTGTCACTTTTGGCTTAATGGCATTTCTTTTTGTCTTTGTGATCCCAAAAATGGTTTCGGTTTTTGAAAGTGCTCCGAACTTGAAACTCCCTTGGTACTCAGAAGTCATTATCAATACGTCCACTCTGGTGGTTAATTACTGGTATGTCTTTATTGGCTTGGCGGTTGGAACATGGAGTTTGGTTGCGATGTGGAAAAAAACTCCGCACGGCAGTTACAAATGGGATGATTGGTCTTTGCGAGTTCCACTGTTTGGAAACCTCAATCGCATGGTTGCGGTCTCTCGCTTTACACGCACGCTCGCTACACTGCTCAATGGTGGCGTTCCCATGCTTTATGCTATGCAAATTGTCAGAAATGTCGTCGACAACCAAGTTCTTGCCAAAGCGATTGATGATGCCAGAAGCAATATCTCTGAGGGGGAAACAATCTCTGGACCACTCAAAAAATCAGGGCAATTTCCATCCATGATGATTCATATGGTCAACGTTGGTGAAAAAACAGGCGAGCTCGAAAAAATGCTGATTCAGGTTGCAGACACCAATGACTTTCAAGTGAAAACTATGGTTGAAAGTTTAACTGGACTGATGGGCCCTGTTGTTTTGGTCGTGATGGGGTTTGCCGTCGGGATTATTGTGTTTGCCATCATGGTGCCGATGTTTGAGATGACAAATATAGCCGGCTAAAGTAGTCTATTTCGAATCTGGAGGCATTTCATGCAGACTCAAATTTCAAATCAAAATCCAAATTTTAAATCTCACCTGCTCTCAAACAGACTCATATCGCAAAAAGGTATGACACTCGTTGAAATTCTTATCGTTTTGGCCATCATTGGCGCCTTGATGTCAGTTTTAATACCTGGCGTAGTTAAACAACTTGATAAATCCCGCGTCGCCAACTCAAAAATTGCGATGGGCCAAATAGGCAATGCCCTCAATCTGTATTATGCAGACTGCGGAAAATATCCAAAGTCTCTCGAAGGCTTGTCTAAAGCGGATGCCGATTGCAGCAACTGGGGCCCCGAAGCTTACATGAGAAAAGTCCCGCAAGATGCTTGGAGACATGATTTCATTTATGAACTGGACGGCAATAATTACGTCATCAAATCTCTGGGCTCGGACGGACGAGAAGGTGGAGATGGCTACGCCAAAGATATTACATCTGAAGACACTCAATAAAAAAAGCTCAGGCTTCTCACTGATCGAAGTGATGGTGGTGCTGGCAATCATGTCGGCACTTCTTCTTCTTGGGCTCCCCCGCTTGAACCGGGGCAATAATAATATTAAAAAAGTGATTCGTGAGTTGGCGGTTCTTGGCAAAGAAGTGCGCAATCAAGCGCGCTTAAAAAATCAAACTTTTCGTATTGTTTTTCGTCAAGGCCCGAACAGCGCCTACTGGATAGAATCCGCTCAAGGCCTTGTTACGGCAAAAAAGAGTAACGACAAACTGAGCGATGAAGACAAAAAAGAACAAGCAGAAAAATCACCCTTTAAAAAAGTTGAAAAATTCTTTAAAGAAGAAAGAAAACTTCCGACCGGACTGATGGTGAAAAAAATAGAAACCCTGAGCACTCCTGAGTCTAAATCCGAGGGGCTCTCATACATCTACTTCACCCCCGAAGGACTCGTTGAAAAATCCATCGTTCAAATCGGCAATAAAGACACTCTGACTTGGACGTTGATTTACAACCCTCTGACCGGGCATGCTGATATTGTCGAAAAAGCTCTCGACCTGAAAGATGTGAAGGCGCAATGAGAAAACATTGCCCCCCCCTCAATCACAAACTCGCTCGAGGATTTACTCTCCTAGAAACCTTGATTGCTATGGTGATCTTGGCGGCAGCGATGATGCTCCTAACCAACTCCTGGGGCGGAAGCTTTATGCGAGTGCGAAAAACTCAGACTGCATTTGAAATTTCTGTCTTGCTCGAGCGCAAAATGACAGAAATCGACATTGAGTATCGTGGCAAAAGCCTTGATGAAATTCCCGAATCAAAAGAAGGCACCTTTGAGGGCGCTGATGACTTTGCCTGGAAGATGAGCTCAAAAAAACTAGAAATCCCGGACATCGCATCGACAATGACAGGCAAAGAGGGCGGCGCCGACCAAATGCTCATGACAGTGATCAAACAAATGACCGATGCTCTTTCAAAGACAATCAAAGAGGTCACTGTCACTGTGATTTATAAAAAAGGCAAAAAGCCTCTTGAATACTCCGTCACAACTTATTTTGTTGATTACAACAAAGATATCCCACTGGGAATTCCAGGAGGCGGATGATAACATTTTTACCACCTAAAAATACCTCAAAAAAATCAGAACTTGGTTTTACCCTCATTGAAATGATCATCGCACTCGTCATTATGTCGGTGCTCACGGTACTTTCTAGTCAAAGCATTCAACAAGCCATTCGCTCTAAAGTAAAACTGCAAAGCCAAGTGGACGAAATGTCCAAAGTGAGAGACTCTCTGCGAGTGATTGAACGCGATATCAACTTAGCCTATCACTATCGTGACTTGCCTATGGAATTCGACGCTGAGGTTTATAAACAAAAAACTTCCACCTCTGCTACTGGCTCTGGTACTACCGGCACTGTCCCTGGTGCGCCACCAGTTCCTAATACTTCGACTGACAACTCGGCTTTTTTAAATGACCCAAAAACAAAAGAAAAATACCAATACAAAAAAGATCCTGTGACTCAGTTTGTTGGCAAAGAAGACTCTCTCGCTTTTGCCACGAGCAACGTCGGCCGCGTGGCCGAAGAACAGCTGCTCGCTGATTTTGCCAAAGTTGGCTACGCTGTAAAGACTTGTAAAAAAATGGATCAAAGTGACAGCAACACCCAGTGCTTAGTGCGCCGCTTAGATCCTTGGCTTGAAGGTGATATCGAAAAAGGCGGAGATGAAACAGTTCTGCTAGAAGATGTCTCCGAATTCAAACTCAAATATTTTGGTGCTGGTAAGCAAGACTGGGTGACGAGCTGGGACACGCGCGGACAAGACGGCGCTGCTAAGGACAACTTCCCGCAAGCTGTCGAGATCTCTCTTGCTATTGAAGTGAATGCATCGACCGACAAGCGAAATACCGACAAGAAAAAGAAAATTTCCATGCAGCTTGTAGCTCCAATCCGCTTTCCGAATAACAAAGAAAAAGCAGCTCCCACGACAAGTCAGGCACCTTGATGATTAAAAATTTTCGAGTTTATTTTTCAAGTTTTGCAAAAAACCAATTCCGCTTTACACGACGACAGTTGTCTAGCCAAAAAGGCGTTGCCTTGCTTTTGGCTATATTCACGGTCGTCATTATCACTTATTTGGTGGTCGAAATCACCTATGATACAAATGTAGAATACATCGTCAACGCCAACGCTGTAAATCGCATCAAAGCTTATTATGCCGCTCGCAGTGGTCTCGAGCTCAGCCTTGTCCGCATTAAGCTCTACAAAAAAGTTCAGCAGCAGCTCGGAAAGCAAATGGGTAGCCAAGCTAAACTTTTAGATTTGATTTGGAGCTTTCCGTTTGTTTGGCCCTTGGTGGTTCCTGACGGAACGAATGAGGTCGACAGAGGAATGATCAAAGACACGCTCAAGGAATCAAAAATGGACTCTTCTTATTCGACCCGCATTGAGGATGAAGGCTCAAAAATTGATGTTAATGACTTAGCCAGTGACTCAAAAGTGATTCGCGAACTTACGCACAAGCAGATTCTGAATATCTTTGAATCTAAAATGAAGGACGAAAAATTTGCCCGACAAAATCGCGATGTCCGCTTTGAAGAAATCGTCAATAACATCCAAGACTGGGTCGATGCAGACACTCAAAGCTTAAACCGCGGAGCTGAATCCGAGCTTTACTCGCAAGTTAACACCGCGACGATGCAAATGCCCCCCAACCGCCCCTTTCGCACCGTCGAAGAAATTCGTTTGGTCGCCGGCATGACCGAAGAAATTTTCAATCTACTCAAAGATCGCGTCACTGTTTATGGAATGAAGGCCATCAATCCGAACCACGTCGGCAAAGATGTCTTGATAAGCCTAGACCCTTCGATGACCGATGAAATTGTCAGCGCCATCATCAAGCGTCGAGACAACGACACTGAGGGTGGTCCATTCAAAGAAGGGCAAGATCATTGTAAATCTGATTTTTGGGGCTTTACTGAATCTAAAGGTGCCCGGGTTCCTAACGAAACCAAAGACAATACACCGCTCAATTGCTCGCAAGTTGCTAATTTTCACATTCACTCTGTCGGAGAATTTGCAGGAGTCACTCGTGAAATTGATGCTGTCGTTTATGATCTCAGCATCGGGGCAAATTCTGTAGCCACTCAGCTGAAAAAAGAAAATCCCCCGCCCACCGATCCAAGAGCCCCAACCCAACCAGGAACTCCTGCTGCTACCGCGACAAATCCAACTGGACCTAGCAATCAAGCCCTTCCCAAAGGTCCACCTCGCATCGTATATTACAACGAGCACTGAGTAATTTTTGTACTCAGCTACAAAAGAACAGCTTAGGCTTTTCTCAGCAGGAGAACAGACATGAAGTCCGTCGGGATCGATATTGGCTCATCCAGTATCAAAGTCGTTGAGGTCACTCTCAACAATAAAGGTCAGCTAAAGCTCACCCGCTTTGTTGACCATCCCTTGGGGCAAAACCCGGCCTTTGATCCTGAAATTCAAATTATTGAATTCCTAAAAAGCTTAGCCGGCAGTTATGGGGCCGATGCGGCCAAATTTGTGATGGGTCTCACCCAAGATCGCGTCAGCGTCCGCCATAA
>CANCBY010000142.1 GCA_947374445.1 Pseudobdellovibrionaceae bacterium | reverse complement strand
GGAAGCCCGCCCGAGGGCTTCGAGTACTCCGATGGCGAAAAATACCGCGAAGTCAAAATGACCTCACTAATCACCGTCAACACGATCGACTCATACAAGGCGGCCTGCCTTGCTGGCCTAGGAATCTGCCAAAACCCCTTGATCGGCGTGGCAAAAGAACTCAAAAGCGGACGATTGATCGAGCTGCTACCACGCCTGCAGGCGGCACCGATGCCAATTAAACTGGTTTATGTGGAAAGAAAAATTTTAAGCCCACGACTGCGAGTTTTTCTAGATTGGCTTGAACCAATCCTGCATGAGTATCTCAAGCAGGATTAAGTTGGCTAACTTTATCCAGGCAAAGTCATAATCAAAGGTTGGCCCTTTGTGACCACGAGCGTGTGCTCGTACTGAGCCGTCAGATATTTTTTGGCGGTGGCCAATGTCCACCCATCTCCTGCATCAAAGACTTCTCGAGCTCCCGTTGATAGAAATGGCTCGATAGTGATGACCTGATTTTCTTTTAAGACACGCTTGTCGTCTGGATCATAGTACCCAGGAATAAAATCGGGCTCCTCGTGAAGCCAACGGCCCACGCCATGGCTTCCTAAATTTTCGATCACGGTCAACTTATTGCGAAGAGCTTCTGTTTCAATAGCCCGACCGATCGAGTTCAACGGCTGCCCGGCTCTTGCCACCGCAAGGGCCAAATCGAGCGCGCGTTTTGTTGCCAAACAAAGATTCTTTTTCAAGTTCGATTCCGGAGGAATAATGAATGATCCACCTGTATCGGCAAAATATCCTTCGAGCTCGGCCGAAACATCGATGTTTACCAAATCACCAGCGCAAAGTTTTTTCGCGCCAGGAATGCCATGTGCGGCCTCTTCGTTGACGCTGATGCAAGTGGTGCCCGGAAAATTATATACAAGCCGGGGGGCCGATTTAGCTCCGTGCTTTTCGAGGAAGGCTTGACCCAATTGATCAAGCTCTAGCGTGGTAATGCCTGGCTCAAGCTTTGAGCCCATAAATTGAAGGCATTGTGCTACTATTCGGCCAATTTTTCGAAGTGCAATGAGGTCGTTCTCGTTCTGTATAGACATGGCTCATACTAGCACAAAAGGATCTTTTCGTCACCCCTGGAACGCCTGACGAGGATTGCCCGACAAAGAACACTCTAGATCTAGACCTACGCCCCCGTCTTTATCAGGGCCAATTAACGCCGGTGACAAGCCGTTTATTTTTTACCCGCCAGCCCGAAATCGTTGACCCCACCCCTTGGACGCTCTACAAGATCAGACCGATCGAAATCGACCTTAACCATCGCGTTCCGCAAAAAATGACGGATCCGATAAAAAAATGGAGAGTAGAGCCTATGGCAAAAGCAGTAGCAAAAAAAGTTGAAAAGAAACCAAAACGCAAAGCAGTTACTGGCTTCGCACCTTTGAAGTTTCAAGACCACACAATCACACAAAAACGCTCAGGTCGTTTTTCAGTTGTGACTGCCAAGGGCAAAAACGTAAACGGTACTGAAAAAGTATCACTTTTGACAGCAGCCAAAGTTCTTAAAGGCTCGTTCAAAAAAGCTGACACTGAAGCTGCAGCACCTGCTGCAAACTAATTTATTTGAATCCTAATAAAAAAGCCCAGGTGCGGATCGCATCTGGGCTTTTTTTTGCATTTTATTAAACGAATTATCACTTCATGCTTTTTTTTAATTTATAGCCAACTAATTCATAGCCAAGATCTTGATTGAGAGCCGACATCCCAGGATTTTTAGCATGAACAAAAGTCGAAATATGATCGAGCTTGTTTGCTTTGGCCCAAAGCTCTCCCCGCTCCTTGAGAACTCTTGCGATACGCTGTCGTCTAAACTCAGGAGCTACCCAAAGAGTCTGAATATTTGCCGCTAAAACTCCGTGTGGACCTTTGAATTGGTTTAAAAAATGATAACCAACAATTTTTTCGCCATCGCTCAACGCAACTTCAAAAAAGTCGCTTGGCTGACATTTCATCAGTTGCTCAAGCCGCTCAGCTATCGTTTTTGCATTGACCTTAAACATTGAATCAAACTTGGCTGGTATCGCCATATCGATAGCGGCAATGATTTGCATTTCCTTAATATCGTTCAGATCAACTCTTCGGTAAGTGATACTCATTTAAATTTCCATTTTTAGACAGAGGTAAATTTTGAGACCTTTATGCCTCGCCAGACGAAATATATCTGAATTTTTAATTTTCTTCACGTTTATCTGCAGTTTGAATCACCAATTTAAGGCTTGCTCCCAAATGAGATAGAACTTAACTTTAAATAGGTGCTTTCACTCCGGGAGACAGTAAATTGTCGCTATATAAATATGTTTACTGGTTTAAACGAATTCGGCCAAATACTTACAAACCGGTGATCTTGATCACAGGTTGTTCCTCGGGAATTGGGCTTGAACTTGCAAAGCTGTTTGCGAAAATCTCTAACTACAGAACTGTGATTACCGCAAGAGCCTCCTCTATCGGTCGCCTCACTGAACAGATTCCTGCCGCGGACAATGTGCGGATTTTAGAATTGGATATCACTCAAGAAGATTCACGAAACTCCGTCGTCAATCAGGTTTTGCAAGATTGGGGCGGTGTAGATATCCTGATCAATAATGCCGGCATCTCTTATCGCTCCGTCATCGAACACATGACCAATACCGACGAGCTCCTGCAAATGAACACCAACTATCTGGGACCCATGGCGCTGATCCGTGCCGTCTTACCTCAGATGCGTACTAAGGGCCGGGGCAAAATCATCAATGTCAGCTCCGTGAGCGGTATGTTGGCCATGCCGACGATGTCGTCTTACTCGGCCTCGAAAGCTGCCCTCGAGGGTGCCAGCGAAGCTTTGTGGTACGAGATGCGCCCTTTCGGGATCGATGTCTCATTGATTCAACCGGGATTTATTCAATCGGATTCCTTCAAGCATGTGCGCTACACGAAACTCGGATTAGAATCTGAGAATGGTCATGATGACTACTCTGAGTTCTACCGCAACATGAAGCCCTTTATTTCGCGGCTAATGGGCCTATCACGCACTCGTGCCGAAAAAGTAGCAGAGCTGATTCTTTTGGTGGTACAAACAGAGAGGCCACCTCTTTGGGTGCCAGCGGGTCTGGGAGCAGAGTTTTTCTACTACCTGCGACGACTGATGCCACGAAGGCTTTTACATCCCCTACTCTTTCGCTGCTTGCCCGGAGTCAAACACTGGGGCGAAGGCTTTTCGCAAAAGCGCAAGACTAAGTTTTGGGGGTAAAGCTAGATGAATAGAATCAATTTCTTAAAACCTTAATTTTTTATATTCCTGTATAAATTGCGCTAGCTTTTCAGGCTCACCTTCCTTAGTGGCCCATCTTTTTATCTTATCTAAATTAACGGGATGCTTTTCACAGACCCACAAAGCATGAATCATACTGCGTCTGTCATTCCAATGAAACCAAGCCGCCAAACGATCCATCACGCATTGGGTAGGCGAATACATTACAATCGTAGTGTTTTTAACTTTGATGCTTCCGTCTGGCTTTACAGGGATCTGATTTCCAATAGCCACAGGCCCGGTCGGAAACTCAACATAGAGGTCCGAGTTCGAACTGATAAAATACCGCCCTTCTCTGGTAAAGCCAATTTCAGCTAAAGCTTCAGTGATTACCTCATGCGAGTATGGAGAAATAAAATCCAAATCCCGTGAGGCATGCCTTTCATCTGTGTAGATGGAAACGCAAGCTCCACCGACCAACACACAGGATATCCCATGTCTTTCAAGTTGATGAACGACGGCGGCCGCAAACTCTTTGCGACTCATCGATTTTGTAATTTTCATACAGACTTATTTTTCTTTCGAGGACTTTGACGCTTCATAAAGTATTTTTCTTGTTGATCCATTGGAATATTTGAAAGTGCCTTCAAAAGAAGGACATTGAGCTCTTTCCCAAGAAACCAGGATTTATTTAGCGTGTAAATTCGGGTTCGCCCTTTGTCTTGCCCAACAAGAATATCGGCTTGCTCTAGTTTAACAAGTGTCCGCGCCACTTGTGTTTTACTGATCTTGAAAGTGTTTGCAATCTCCAAAGCATAGCTGCCGCCCATTGCCACTATGAACATCAGGCATTTTTCTGTAGTTTGACTCCCAAAGAGCTCTGCAAGCATATATACCCCCAATATAGGGTAATATCGCCCTATTTAGGGGAAATATCAAGTCCAGAAGATTAAAAGAATAGGCCCTAAAATAGGACCTTATGGTTCCCTTTTAGGGCCACTAAGAAGATAGGGACGAGTTCAACACCTATAGGCGATAGATCTCCAGCAATTTTTTCGGAAACACGCTTGTTCGCTTGCCTTTACAAAAAATCTGACTCTAATACATATCTCAAACATAGGAACTTTTATGAAGCCAGGATTAGCAGCGATAATTCACCCTTTCACCGCAAAAGATTTTTTTTCTGCTTACGGAAAAAACGAACCTTTTGTCGTGCATCACAATTCAGAGACCTTGTCTTCATTGCGGAATTTAGATTTTTTAGCATCATTAGAAAATCTTTTAAATATGTGGCCCTATTCTATTCAAGCTCACTTGCCTGATCTGCGTGACGAATCGAGTTCGATTGACACAAATCCCAAAGATGCCAAAAAGCTATTTGCGAATGGCATGGGGTTACTTTTTAACGAAGCTCATCGAATTTCGCCGCTTTTGCAAATATGGCTCGAGAAAATTCGAACTGATTTAGGAGTTTCTGCACAGACTTACTCACGCTGCCTAATTTATGCAACTCCAGATGGCAAAGGAACCGCTCCGCACTTTGATCAGAATATTAATTTTGTTTTACAAATTCGCGGAACAAAAATTTGGCGACTGGCCGCAAACGAACACTTAGCCAATCCCCTCACCCGCCATGCCATGGGAGCAATACCCGATTCTGAGATGGCCGGCTATTTAGACCAAGAACTTCCAACACAGATGCCTGAGACGGCTCAGACCATAGAGCTTAAGCCAGGCTCAATGCTTTTTGTTCCACGGGGCCATTGGCATTCAACCGAAGCTCAAGGTGAAGCTCTAGCTTTAAACTTTACCATTACAGCTCCAACATGGATTGACCTTTTCACAACGGCCTTACGAAGCCGGCTCGCGCTATCACCAGAGTGGCGCGAAACCGCAAATGGTGTGTGCGATCCCCAACGTCGCGATGAGGCCGAAGCCTATCTTGAAGCTTTATTGGTGGGTCTAAAAGAAGATCTTCCACACTGGCAAGCTTCAGATATTTTAAACGTGACCGATCTTTAGTTTCAGCTGAAAAAGCAAGAAACCTAAGGGTTCGCGCAAGCCTGAGCGACCGGACTCCAGCTATTGATAGTTTTAAAAAGAAATGATATAGACCGAGCCATTTATCAGCTCTTTAATTCATCATTTTCAATGATTTTTAAATCATCGCTCTCTAAATTTAAAGTGAGGCTTTCGAGATCTTGCTTCATGTGATGAGGGTCTGTCGTTCCTGTCAATGGCAACATATTGACCTGTCTTGCGAATGCAAAAATGATCTGTGACGGAGTTAATTTATATCTCTCAGCTATACTTTTCAGTTGAGGGCCATTCAAAATATCTTTATTGGCAGTTAGTAATGAAAATCCTTGGTAAATGATATTCTTTTCCTGGCAATATCTTCTAATTTCCTGGTCCCATCCAGTTTTTGCGTAACATCGAATCTGCGCAAACCTCGGTTTTACTTTGACTCTCTCAAAAAGCTCTTTCAACTGTGACAAATTCACGTTGCTCACCCCAAGAACGCGAACATTTCCTTTTTTCTGCAGCTCCTCCATTGAACTCCAAGCCTCCCAATCATCATCCGCCAATGACTCACCATTAAAAACAGAGGGCCCATGCAGAACCAAAGAATCCAAATAATCTGTGTGCAAATGTTCAAGTGAACTTTTGAAGGACTGCAACACTTGCTGTGCGATAGCGGCCCGAGGATCATAAGGCAACCGATGATCCTGACCTTTTTGAAAAGTAAATTTAGTTTGCAAGAAAAGTTCAGCACGAGGAATTCCCGCAAGCCTAATAGCATCCCCGACTCCAGTCTCGTTATAATGCTTCCGCTGATTGGCAGTATCGATTCCCCGAAAACCCGCCGCCAAGGCAGCGCTCACACATTTTTGTGTGGACTCTTCCTTCCAAGCAGTTCCATATAAAAATTTTGGCAAAGTCATCTCGAGCTCCATATTCATTTAAGGTTTAGCGGCAATCATCACCATCTTTTTACAGTAGCCAAGTTTGGCTCTATCGAAGAAGATTCCGAACTCGCCCATCTCGCAAATAAATCCCGAGCCAAATAAAAACAGCAATATAGATCGGGAACAATGTATGAGTGAGCAAAGGATTACTCACTCGAACATGACTTGCGATAGCTCCCCCGAGATAACCCGTGAGCAGAATAGCCCCTAAAACTGATGTTCGCGGAATGATATACAAGAGAGTGCAAATCAGAAGGATCGTTCCA
>CANCBY010000141.1 GCA_947374445.1 Pseudobdellovibrionaceae bacterium | reverse complement strand
GTCAGTAAGCAAATTGCTGTTTTCACCTGATGGGTTGTATTCGAGAGCAGCCCCAAAAATTCCTCGGCCTCTGTCGAACTTTTGGGTTTTCCGAGGGGGCGGTGCCCATGAATGACTAAAGTGTCAGCAGCGAGGAACAAATAGTCCCCTGATTCCAGGGGTTTATATGACTCAAAAATAGCCTGGGCCTTAGTCCGGGCAATTCTTTGAATTTCTGCATTAATATCGGCTTCGGAGTTTAGGTTTTTCTCTATATTTTCCGATACTTTAACTGAGAATACGCGAAACAAAAAACCTGCTTCTTCGAGCAGAGATTTTCTTCGCGGAGATTCAGACGCCAAAATCAGTTTGTGCATTTGAGTCACTTCAACACAGGGGAACGAAAATGGGAAGTCAGTTTGGCAGCGCAGAGTTGCTTTTGTTGGGAGGCCTGGTCATGGCTTCCTACGCTGTCTATTCCTTCGTGTACGGGCTGCTTTCGAATAAAGCCGAAGGGCAAATTCTTTCATGGGCGAGCAACACCGAACCCGAAAAATCAAAGTCGGGTCTGATCAATGCCTCACGCCCTCTCGTTCATCAGTTCAGTTTGAAATATGCTCTGCGAATAAAAAGTCCGGGCTATCGCAAACGAACTGCCAAGCTTTTGTTGACCGCTGGTATGTCACGCGAGTTGAACGTGGATGAATTTATTGGTTTGCAAATTTTATGGGGAGTGATGATTCCTGGCTTTATTGCCGTGATGAATTTTGCTCTGGAGATGGGAATTGCCAATTACATGATTATCGCCCTGGGTTTTATCGGTGGTTACGGTCCGATACTTCAAGCCAACCGCGAGCGCCGTCAGCGTGAAATCTCGGTGCGAGCAGACCTTCCATTTTTTGCAGATCTTTTGGCCCTGTCGACAGAGGCGGGTTTGGATTTCATTGGCTCCATTCAAAGAATTTTTGAAAAAGCAGAGTCGAGTGTTTTGGCAGATGAGTTTGGGGCTGTTCTCAAGGACATCAAACTTGGCTCCAGCCGAGCAGATGCTTTGAAGGGGATGGCAGCTCGTCTTGATATTTCAGAGATCACAAGCTTTGTTGCAGTCTTGGTTGATGCCGATGCGACCGGCGCAAGTATTTCTCAAGTTCTAAAAGATCAATCAACACAAATTCGTTTGGAACGCTTTGTCCGCGCAGAAAAAGCCGGCGCCAGAGCTTCACAGGCGATCATGATTCCGATGATGTTGTTTATTTTGCCCGCAGTTTTTATTGTGGTTTTTGGTCCTGTTGTTCTTCAGTTTTTTTACGGCGGAAAGGGGTAGCGAAAAAAGTTATGTCCAAAGTTACGGCTAAGCTCATCAATCAAACTCAAAATCGCGAACTCGTTTCTCAGTTGCATTTGGCTGAGAGCTTTTGGTCGCGCTTGATTGGGCTTTTGGGCCGGACTCATCTTAATATAGATGAGGGCATGTTCTTTGATCGCTGCAATTCAATTCATACTTTCGGGATGAAATTTTCGCTAGATCTGATCTTTCTTGATAAAACCATGAAAGTGACAGCTCTTAAGAGAGACGTTGCTCCTGGCCGAATGACATGGCCTGTAATGAAAGCTAAGTCTGTGGTCGAGGTGGCTTCGGGCAGTCTTAATAAGATGAATATTCAAATTGGAGATCAACTGCATGTGGGCCATTAGGATGTTGGCTGGCCCGCAAGCGGGGCAAGTCTTCAAATTAAGACCTGGTAAAAATAGGTTGGGCCGCAGTCCCACCAATGAAATTCAGGTCATGGCCAATGGGGTTTCTAAAGTACATTTAGAAATTCAGTTGTTTCCAGACAAAGCCATTATCTCGGATTTAGATTCTAGCAATGGAACCTTTCTGAATGGCGTGCGTGTGCGAACGGGATCGGTTCGCATCGGCGATCGCTTCAGTGCTCACAATATTCTATTTGAAATCATTGAAGCGCAGGCGGGGGCTCCAGCTCCTGTTTTAGCAAAACCACAACAAAGATCGCAAAGATCACAAGGGCCAGCAGTCTATACGCAGCCAATGAGCCAAGCGACAGCTTCTATTGCGCAGGAGCCATCAGCTCCCGAGGTACCTTCAGAGAAGCGTGATTTGCTAGAAAAATATCATGAGTATTTAAACCGAGTTTTATTGCCAGGAATCTATCGTCTAACAGAGGTTTTTGAATACCGGACTGTGATGTTTGGCTTTGCCGGAGCATTTATCCTTATAGTGACTTTGCTCTCGATCATTCCAATGAAGCAAATCACTGCTGACAGCATTCAAACCGAAAGTCGCAGGCGGGCAATGACAGTTGCTAGGGCGCTTGCTAATGCGAATGAAAAAGTGATTCGAATGGGAGATCTTTCAAATTTTAGCGTTGATTTCGTGCTCAGAGAAGATGGCATTGATGATGTCTACATCGTATCGAAAGATGGAGTTATATTAGCTCCACCAGAGCGCGCTGGTGTGCGCCCGAAAGAAACAAAATTTATCAAAGATATTCAAAGTCAGGCAAAAGAAACCTCATCTCTTGTTGATTCAGATAGAGTTGCGGCTTCGTTTCCTATTGTTGCCTATGATTCTGAGCTTCAGCAAAATGTTCCGAGAGCTCATGCGGTTGTTATTTTTAATGTAGCTAGTTTGCAATTTGATGATGGTCGCGCCTTGGGCCTTTTTGTGCAGATGCTTACGATCGCTTTGATCACAGGGATTATTTTGTTTTATTTCATGTTCAAATTGGTTGAATACCCTCTCGTCAGGCTCAATGAGCAATTGGATACGGCTTTGCGTGAAAACCGTGATCATGCCGTGATCACGATAAAATTTCCTAAGATGCAGGATCTGCTGGTCAATCTGAACAGTGTACTGAATCGTGCAGCCCACGGCAGTGCAAACGGAATAAGCTCGACGGCATCTGAGTCAGGCCACAACCGAGATTCAGAAATGCAAAATTTGTGTCAAATGGTGGGTTACCCTTGCTTAGTGATAAATCGCAGCGGGATGGTTTTTGCTGCAAATTCTGCCTTTGAGAGCTTGGCAGGTTCAACCACAGGAATTTTAAATGAAAATATTCAGACCGTTCGAGATCAAGCCCTGCAAAAAAATATTGCTGCATTGATGTTACTATCGCAGGCGCAATCTCACTCGGTTCATTCGGATGAGTTTGAGATTTCTGGGCACCGTCTTGGAATTCACTGTCAGGCACTTCTCGCTTCATCCGGTGAAATTGATTACTACTTAATAACCATGTCTCCAAGTGATGGCCACGCACAAGGGGGAGCTGCATGAGTTCAGCGATTCCACTTGTAAAATTGATGCAGCTTCAGCTTGTGATTGAGAACGGTTCTCTCAAGGGTCAAGTTTTTAATATGAAGCAAGGGCAAATTTCTATTGGAAGAGAATCTGATAACGACATTGTTGTGGCCGACGATGCAAAGATGAGTCGAAAGCATGTTGAGATTTTCTATGAGAACTCAATGCCGATGATTAAAAATCTATCTCAAAAAAATCCAATTTGGCTTGATGGCAAAGAAATTGAATTGGCTCCACTTCAAAAGTCAGCAAAGCTTCAAATTGGTTCGACAGTTTTTCAGTTGCGACTAGATGTTAACACTTTGCCAATAAAAATGCCTACAGCTTCGTCACCGGTGCATCTGCGAGTGGCGCCTTCGCCTGAACCTGTTCAGCGGCCAATGACTGTACCACCTGCTCCGCCAAGACCTTCATCGTCTGAATTTGCGATGGGTGCGCCAAAATCTTCTGCGCCAAGATCGCATCAGCCTATAGACTCAAAGAAGACCAATTTCTATATCATGATTGGTGTTGTCGCATTGGGATTTGTATGGCTCATGTCTGGTGGTTCAGGCCTTAGAAAAAAGGTGTCACAGCTCCGAACGCGTGATCAAGTCATTTTAGATCTTGAAAAATCTGAATCTGCAATTAAAGAAATTGAAAAGAAGCAAGAGAGTGCTGGTCAGCAAACGCTTCAGTATAAAACAGCACAGGAACACTATTTAAAGGGTTTTCGTGACTACCGCCAAGGGCAATTTTCAAGAGCGATGAGCTCATTTCAAGCCGCCCTATCGTTTTATCCTCAACATGAATTGGCAAAAAAATATTTAACTTTGTCGCGCCGAAAGTTCGATGAAAATGTTCAGTTTAATATGATTCAAGGCAAACGCTATAAAGGTAAAAATAACTATCGATTATGCAAGTCAGCCTATGCCAATGTTATGATTATGGTCAAAGATCCAAATGATGCGATTTATCGTGAAGCAAAACAGTATTACAATGAGTGTTCACTTTTATTTGAGGCGAAGTACTGATGGGTCAACTTAAGGTCTATTTAAAGTCAGGAAAAGATCAAAAGCTTCTGCAAGTCATTGAGCTGCAATCCGGAAAGCAATATTTCGGCGGCAGAGCTGAAGGCTCTGATATTTTGCTTCCCGAAGAAAAAGGACTCTCGCGTCAGCACTTTCAGCTGACTCCCGATGGAGAAGTTTGGAAGCTCACTGTATTATCAAAGTATGGAAAGCTCACTTATCAAGACCAAGTAATCTCAGAGCTTTTGCTGATGCAGACGATGAATTTCTCGATTGCCCCCTTGTATTTTGAGTATGTAGATCAACATTCTCAAATTCAAAAAGCGAATGATTCTGCGCTGGCTGACACAGGGCCTTCACATCAAATGTTATCTTTGGCGCCTGAAGAAGAGCGAACATTTGTCGGCGTTGTATCACAAGTCTCGTTTTTAAGACTTTCAACTCTTGATGATGTGGTTTTGCAGATCTATCAGTTAGAGGGCGAGACATGGGTAGCCGGTCGCGAGACTTCTTGTGCCATTTTTATTGATCGAGAAAGAATCAGCCGTAAGCATTTTGAAATTAGAAGGCAAGAGCATATCTATTTTATTCGAGACCTTGGCAGCGCCAATGGCACAACTCTTAATGGAAGTGTCCTGTCGCCAAACGAGTGGCAGCAACTAGCAAGTGGAGACTCGATTAATGTTGGTGATGTGTGCTTGCGCTTTGAACTTCGTGATGCTCAGTATGAGGACCGCGTTGAGCAAGCACAACACCTCATCAATTCTCCAGCTATCTATAGTTCGGGATATTCGGATCAAAATTTTGAACCTCAGGTCTATTTAGGGGATTCTCAATTTAACTCTGAAGTGGCCTATGATTCACCTGAAACACCGAATGATTTTAATTCCAAAGCTCAATTTTATTCAAAAATTCTACTGAAGAAAGAAAATAGAGTTCGTGTCGCTATTGGTGGAATTTTACTTGTCGCCTTGGTTTTTTCTTCGCTTGACGATAGCAGTGAAAAGAAGCCCGCGGGCAGAAATGTTGCAAGCGATAAACTTGTAAAGACAAATGGCGACTTTGCTAAGCTCAAGCCAGATCAGCAGGACTATGTGAAGCAAACTCATAAGCTTGCAAAAGAGTTGCTGATGCAGGGTCGCTACGAGATGGCTCGACAAGAAATTTTGAAAATTCATCAGTTTGTATCTCTATACGAAGACTCGTCTGAAATTGAGAACACAGCAGTTCAAGGTATTCAATTGCAGCAAGAAAAAGTTCGAGCTGAGGCTCGTGAACGAGAAAAAATTGAAATCGAAGAAAAAATCAGTCGTCAGCTCGAGATTTGCAAAGCCAAGCTAAGCCCGAATATCGAAGCAGATGAAATTGATACATGCTTATCATCTGTCGTTCAGTTCAATCCTCAGCACCCTGGAATTCAAGCGCTCAAATCTAAAGTCGACCAAATCGTAGCCGAACGAAAAATTAAAGAAGCACAAAAAGCAGACTATGCGGCCAAAGCGGCACGGCAAAAGGCTCTTTATCAAAAAGCCACAGATCTCAATAGATCTGGGCAACTGTTGCAGGCAGTGAAAGTTTTTGAAGAAGTCTCCTCTTCGGGCTTGCCAGACCCTCAAGGCTACAAGTCGCAAGCGCGTCGCGAGATTGCGTCAATTCAACAGACGCTCTCTGAAAAGCAATCTTTGCTCGAGAGCCAGGCTGAAGCGAGTTATAAAAAGGGAGAGTTCAAAGAGGCTATTAATTTTCTTAAAAAATCCGAAGAAATTAATCCCGACAACGAAGTCACGAAGAGCAAAGTCACTGGCATGATGAGTGAGCTTAAAAAACAGATGCAGACATTCTATCAAGAGGGAATTCTTGAAGAAAGTGTTGGCGAAGTTGAGTCTGCAAAAACAAAATGGCGCAAAATCATTAAGCTCAGTCTTCCAGATGAAGAGTATTATAAAAAAGCGACGATCAAGTTAAAAAAATACGGAGCGCTCTAAATGCATTTGGAAGAAAGATCTTATTCAGGAAAGACCTTTCGCCCCAAGCCAGTGATATTGTTTTCTGACTCGGATTCGACGCTAATCATTCTTACCTCTTGGGGGCAACAAGATGAGGCTCAACAAGTTGTGCAGATATTTCAAGATCAAATTCAGCTAGGTGAAGCACAGGACCATACTTCGCCTTTTGAATACATAGAAAGCTTAAGTCC
>CANCBY010000140.1 GCA_947374445.1 Pseudobdellovibrionaceae bacterium | reverse complement strand
CAAAAGTTTATCAAACAGCACTTGATCCAGAAGATATTGGTTTTAAAAGTGGCAAACCTTGTGATGACATAAAAGGAACTACGCCGGACAAGTTCGCATCTTTGTTTAAAGAGCAATTTAAATCTTTAGCAATAAAATCTGCTCAGTTGACGCTTTCTAAGTCGGGTTTATTGGCAAAGTAGCAGAAGGTCCGGGTGGACTTGATTGAGTTTACGGCTGGGGTTTAATTCGCAAGCTCTTCAAGAGCTCGCGTTTCAAACTGAATGGGCTCTGTCAGGTCTTTTTCCGCTGACTGAGACGGCTTAACTTCAGAGTCGTATTGAAGTTTCAAATTATCATAATATTTTGCAAAGCTTGAGTCCGACGGAGTCTCTTCATCAAAAATTTCAGGAGATTCTTCAAGGGCTTGTCTTGCGGCTTCATCCAAAGTGGTCTTGGTGGCAGATTCGGTCTGTAAGCCGTTGGTGTAACTTCGTGATTCAGCAAAGCTGTCTAGAGATTTTGGTTCTCTCAATCCCGAAAATTCGACAAAAGATCTGATGAAGGCCAAAATATTTTCGGAAGGTTCCAGGACCTCTTTAAGGCTTGCGTTTAAGTTCTTGAAAACGACGGTCTCGCTCCCCAGAGTTTGATTGGCGGCGGTCTCGTCGGTGAGGGCCATTGCGTCAGTGATTTCGATGAGGAAAGATCTAAAATCTTGCTCTGAGTATTTGCGATCAATCTGAAAACTCAGGCGATCGATCAGCTCTAGGCGCAAATCTTTTTCACGCTCTTCTAGATAGCGGTCATCAACCACCTGCGAGCGCCACGAAGAAAAGTATTCTAGCACGGAGTTTTTTGGATAATTCCAAGTGGCGCTGGCGATGGAAGCAGTGAGGCAAGTTAGTAAAATACAAAAAAGGCCTGCCATGACTTTGCGTCCTGATGCTATCTTTGTATTTGAGTAACTGTGAGACATAAATTCCTCTGTTGGTCGCATCTGGTCGCAGCAAGTCGCACCATACGAGAGGTTGGGAGCCAAGGGCAGTGTTAGAGTTTTTGACAGATAAAGCTTACAAAACAGATGATCTTTTTGGGCGCAGCAGGCGGCGTGATGGATGTAGATATGCAGCCAACCACTAAGCCCGTTTGGTGTGATTTAGAGCATCGCTTAAATCAAGAGATCAAGAAGACAGGGGCAACCTCTAAATTTGTTTTGCTGGTATCGGGCGGAGCCGATTCGATGGCCCTTTTGCGAGCTTTTGCAAGAGTCTTGGGGGTCGAGCAGTTTTCTACAAGGGCTGAGATTTTGCATTTTCACCATGGTGAGATCGGTGTTAGCGAGCAAGTAAGGTTATTTCGTGAGCAGAGCCAGGCTCTGGTGACAGAGGCTGCGCGCGAAATGGGTTGCTCCGTGAGAGTGGTGAAAAATAATAGCGGCGGAGTCTTGAGCGAAGATCAGGCTCGTCAATTTCGTCATGATGAAATACGTAAGCTTGTTGGGCAGAACTCGAGTCTTTGCTTTGTGTTTGGTCACCACAAGGAGGATCTTTTGGAGACCCGGTTTTTGCGGATTTTACGCGGCACTGGAGTTCAAGGCCTTGGCGCAATGGACGTATATTCACCTCCCTATTTTCGGCCTTGGCTCGAGGCTTCGCGCAAGGAGCTAGAGGAATACCTGGTGAATCTCAAGCAGGCTTGGGTGACCGATCCGCAGCAAGAAGATCTGCGAAGCTGGTTGCGGCATCGACTTTTTCCGCAAATTGAATCGCGATTGCCTGGTGCTCTGGCATCGATGGCGCGCTCCCTAGAGCAGATTTTGAGCAACAGCGAAAGTGTGGACTTTTTGTTTCAGGTCCTGTTGCCTGACAGATCTTTGTCTCACCCTCTGTTTTTGTGCTTGAGTCGAGAGCAGCAAAGACAGGTTTTAGCACAGTATCTCTACAGCTTGGGGCAGCGGGATTATAGTCGGGGTCAAATCGACGAAATTTTAAAGTGCCTGGACAAAACCGAGAGAGTGCACACATTTAAAATATCAGGTCTGAATTGGGAGATTAACGCAGAGCAAATTAGAGGTCTTCCTGTCCCGAAATGATACACTTTTAGATGTTCTACAGAATGTTAGTTTGAAGCGCTATTGATAGTGCAAATGAAAGAAACAAAGAGGTTGTCATGAAGTCAGCTCAAAAAACACTCGCACTCTGGTTTTTTCTCGTTATTTTGTCTGTATTTTTATTTCAGGCTTACGAGAATCGTCATCAGACACAAGTCGCGGATTTTAATTACTCAAAATTTTCGCAAGCCGTGCTCGATAAAGAAGTCACCAATGTGACCTTCCGTCGCGAGACCGGACAAATCGAAGGCGATATCAAACCTGAGTTTGAAAAAAAATACGGCGGCAAAAAGTTTACGATTGCTGGAGATGTCGGCGACGAGGGCAAAAAGTTTCTCGTAGCCAACGGCATTACTCCTGATTACGCAAGCGGCGAGCAGAATTCGTTCTTGCAAAATCTTTTTGTCAGTTGGTTGCCTGTCATTTTGATCGTGGCGATGTTCATTTTTATCATGCGCCAAATCCAAGTCGGTGGTGGCAAAGCCATGAGCTTTGGTAAATCTAAAGCCAAGCTCATGACCGAAAACAAAAACAAAGTGACCTTCAAAGAAGTTGCCGGTGTTGAAGAGGCCAAAGATGACCTTGCAGAGATCGTGCAGTTTTTGAAAGATCCAAAAAAATTCACTAAGCTTGGCGGACGCATTCCAAAAGGCGTGCTTCTAGTGGGTCCTCCAGGAACAGGCAAAACTTTGTTAGCCCGTGCTGTGGCCGGCGAAGCAGGTGTGCCGTTTTTCACAATCTCAGGATCAGACTTCGTTGAGATGTTTGTCGGCGTGGGTGCAAGCCGTGTGAGAGACCTTTTTGAGCAAGGTAAAAAACAAGCGCCATGCTTGATCTTCATTGATGAGATTGATGCGGTCGGAAGACATCGCGGTGCCGGCATGGGTGGCGGTCATGATGAGCGCGAGCAAACTCTGAATCAGCTCCTTGTTGAGATGGATGGTTTTGAGTCTAACGAAGGCGTTATCTTGATCGCGGCTACCAATCGCCCAGATGTTTTAGATCCAGCATTGTTGCGCCCAGGGCGTTTTGACCGTCGGGTTGTTGTTAATAAGCCAGACCTCAATGGGCGAGTTGCGATTTTGGGTGTACACACTCGCAAAACTCCTCTTGCTCCAGATGTAAATATCGAAAAAATCGCTCGTGGAACTCCTGGTTTTTCTGGTGCTGATCTTGAAAACTTGGTGAATGAAGCGGCACTTGTCGCTGCCAGATACGATAAAAAATTGATTGAGATGGATGACTTTGAAAAAGCTAAAGACAAAGTCCTGATGGGCTCTGAACGCAAATCCATGGTGATCAGCGAAGAAGATCGCCGAGTGACTGCTTATCATGAGGCCGGACATACGCTTGTGGGTAAAAAACTTGCGGGCATTGATCCGATCCATAAGGTTACAATCATTCCTCGAGGTATGGCTCTTGGTGTGACTCAGACTCTGCCAGAGAAAGACAGTTTAAATCTTTCAAAAAGCAAAGCTGTGCATATGATTTCATTCTTGTTTGGTGGTCGTGCTGCTGAAGAGTTGGTGTTTAACGACATCACAACCGGTGCTGGTAACGACATCGAAAGAGCCACTGATATTGCCCGCAGAATGGTTTGTGAGTGGGGTATGAGTGACCGCCTAGGCCCTTTGGCTTATGAAAAAAGCCAAAGCCCTGTGTTCTTAGGAATGAACTATGGAAGCAACACACAAAGAGATTATTCTGATGCTAAGGCTGCAGAGATCGACAAAGAAGTTTTTAGCTTTATTGATGCTGGCTACAAAACTGCTGTAAAAATCTTGGTAGATCACCGCGATGCTTTAGAGCGTTTGGCTCAAGCGCTGCTTGAGTTTGAAACCATCGACAGCAATGAAGTAGAGATGTTGGTGAATGGAGCTGCGCTCACAGAGATTCGTAAAATCCGCGCAAATAAAACAGGCGGTGGATTGGCTCAAGGGATCGCTGCCGCAGATTTGGTAAAAAAACCATCCGGTGGGTCTGATCCTGTTGGCAACCCAGGTCCTGTGACCACTTAAAGCTTATGTGTGAACAATGAGTTTTGATGTCGCTATTGAAAATATAGTATTTATTCTCGGTCACGTTCGATTTTTCGACGTGATCGATATGATTTTGGTTTGGATTGTTGTTTACCGCGTTTTGGTGTTGATCAAAAAAACCGGCACAATCCAAATGCTCTCGGGTCTTGGTGTCTTAGCTATTGCCTACATTGTGAGTATTTGGTTTGAGCTTTTTACCTTTAACTGGATCTTAGAAAAGTTTTTCTCGAATCTTTTTGTGATTGTTGTGATCCTGTTTCAGGGAGAGATCCGCAGAGCTTTGGCGCAAATCGGTAGCAATCCATTTTTCTCCGATGTTTCAGCTTTGCAAGAAACACATATCATCGAAGAGATTGCTAAGGCTGTGTTTCAGATAGCGCAAAAAGGCTATGGTGCTCTCATTGTTATTGAGCGTGACATCTTGGTGGATTACCACATTGAATTTGGCACCGAGATGGACTCAAAAGTTTCAAGCGAAGTGATTTCAAGTTTGTTTCACCCGACAAGCCCTATTCACGATGGTGCTCTTTTAATTCGTGGGGGCAAAATTCATTCGGCCGGTAATTTTCTACCACTGAGTAAAAATCCAGTTTTAGATAAAAACTTGGGGACTCGTCACCGCGCAGCTATTGGTCTCACCGAAGAAACTGATGCCTTGGTGATTATTGTTTCCGAGGAATCAAATTCCGTGGGGATCGTGCAATTGGGGCATCTCACGGCAAATATAAATTTTGGCGATCTGCGCGCAAAACTTTATGAAGTCTATGGAATTAAGATGAGAAATCAAGAGGCGTACACATGAGAAAGCCTACGACCTCAGGCCGTTTTTCAGAGTATTTTCGGCAGCTCTTTTTTGAGCAGACCTCTTATAAGATGGTGGCATTATTTATAGCACTTATTCTTTGGTTCACCATTTTGGGCCGAAGAGACTTTGTTTTATCAAAAACCATCGAAGTCGAAGTTCTGCCCGGACAAGGACAAGCTGTGGTCACTCAGTCGATTGACCGGGTGAAAGTAAAAGTGTCAGGTCCAAGAAATGCTCTTAAGCGCTTTATGGACAGCGGTCTTTCGCAAATGGTCACCGTGGATGCAGCCAATAAGCCTGACGGCGAGTATGAGCTTGAGATTCCGACGGCAAAAATCGATGTGCCTTTTGGAGTCCGAGTTTTACAAGTGCGACCAAGTTCGGTAAAGGTGCAGTTGAAGAAAATGACTCAGTCTAGTAAAGAATAGCTCTAAAACTTAGCAAGTATATGTAAAGCGGAGAAGTGTCTCTGCATCGACAAAGTCAGGGAAGAGTATGGGAAAGCTTTTTGGAACAGATGGAATTCGCGGGACAGCCAATCAGTACCCAATGACCCCCGATATGGTTGTTAAGGTGGGTCAGGCTGTGGGGTATCTTCTTCAGCGCCAAGCTCTGCCGTGGCTGTCGCCTTCACGAAAAGTTGTCATCGGTAAAGACACTAGACTCTCTGGTTATATGATTGAGCAAGCTCTGGCCTCGGGCCTTAACTCAATGGGTGTGCATGTGCAGCTCGTGGGTCCATTGCCAACTCCTGGTATTGGCTATTTAACCCGAAGCATGCGGGCGTCTGCCGGTATTGTTATTTCTGCTAGTCACAATGCTTATCAAGACAATGGAATAAAAATTTTTGGCTTTGACGGTTACAAAATTTCTGAAGAGATGGAGCAAGAGATCGAGCGATTGGTTCTTCAAGAGGATCTGACCAAACTCTTGCCTTCGAGCCCCGAGATCGGTCGCACGCGAAGGATCGAGGATTCTCAAGGCCGTTACATCGTCTACGTAAAAAGCACCTTCCCATTGGAGTACACACTGGATGGAATGCGAATTGTGCTCGACACAGCTCATGGGGCCTCATACCGAGTGGCACCACAGGTGTTTGAAGAGTTAGGTGCTGAAGTTATTCATTTGGGCGACGAGCCTAACGGTATCAACATCAACGACAAAGTGGGTGCGCTCTATCCAGCTAAGCTTTCAGAAGCCGTGGTGCAATTCCGTGCAGATTTAGGCATTAGTCTTGATGGTGACGCTGACCGTGTGATCATGGTCGATGAAAAAGGTCAGATTGTAAATGGCGATCACATCTTAGGTATTTGCGCTCTTCACATGAAGAAAAAGGGCACGCTAAAGCACAACACTTTGGTTACAACTCTTATGAGCAACTTCGGTCTTGAGAAAAAAATGAACGAGGCCGGAATTCAGGTCGTCAAAGTCGGCGTCGGCGATAAATACGTGGTCGAAGAGATGCGGAAAAATGGCTACAACTTAGGTGGCGAGCAATCAGGGCACATTATCTTTCTTGATCACACCACGACAGGTGATGGATGTATCGCTGCGCTAAATGTTTTGGCCGTGATAAAGCAAACC
>CANCBY010000139.1 GCA_947374445.1 Pseudobdellovibrionaceae bacterium | reverse complement strand
AAGCTCAATGTGCCCGCCCTGATTTTAGCTCCGAATAAGACTTTGGCAGCCCAGTTATACAGCGAGTTTCAAGAGTTGTTTCCTAAAAATGCTGTCGAATATTTTGTTAGTTACTACGATTACTATCAGCCTGAAGCCTATATTCCTTCAACTGACACTTACATTGAAAAAGATTCTGCCATCAACGAACAGATCGATCGGATGCGCCACTCGGCGACGCGCTCTCTCTTTGATCGTCGAGACGTGATCATCGTAAGCTCGGTCTCTTGTATTTACGGTCTTGGCAGTCCAGAAGCCTATGAAGGCATGATGATTCATTTGGTGGCCAACACTGAAATGAAGCGTGATCATTTGATCCGTGAATTGATTCGTATTCAGTATCAACGTAACAATGTGGATTTTGCGCGAGGTAATGTACGCGTGCGTGGGGATGTGATAGAAATATTTCCGCCCTACGAAGAAGAACGTGCCGTGCGGGTCGAGTTCTTTGGCGATTATATCGAAAGACTTTCGTGGATTGATCCGCTAACAGGCCAAGTGCTTGATGATATGGATCAGATCGGTATTTATCCTGGTTCGCACTACGCGACGGGCGATGAAAATATTCAGAGAGCAATCGTCACCATCCGGGATGAGTTGCGTGAGCGCCTCAATGTTCTCAAAGATCAGATCAAACCGCTCGAGGCCCAGCGTCTTGAGCAACGAACTTTATATGACATTGAAATGATGGAGCAGATGGGTTTTTGCCAGGGAATCGAAAACTATTCTCGGCACTTAACCGGCCGCGGACCCGGCGAGCCGCCACCGACTTTGCTAGAGTATTTTCCAAAAGATTTTGTCGTATTCATTGATGAGTCCCACGTGACTGTTCCACAGATTGGTGGAATGTACCGTGGTGACAGAGCTCGCAAAATGAATTTGGTCGAGCATGGCTTTCGACTTCCAAGCGCATTGGACAATCGTCCATTGAACTTTCAAGAGTTTGAAAAGTTCATGGGTAAAGTGGTTTATGTTTCTGCGACGCCAAGCCAGTATGAGTTGCAAAAATCCGAAGGCATGATTGTCGAGCAAATTATTCGCCCCACGGGATTGATTGATCCCCCCGTTGAAGTGCGCCCTGTTAAATTTCAGGTGGATGATCTTCTGAAAGAAATCCGTGAGCGCGTCAAGTTAGGTGAGCGGGTGTTAATCACAACTTTGACCAAACGAAGTGCTGAAGATTTGACTGAGTACTATGTCTCTTTAGGAGTCAAAGTGAAGTACTTGCATTCAGATATCCAAACGGTGGAGCGAACAGAGATTTTGCGCGATCTGCGTTTAGGTGTTTTTGATGTATTGGTAGGAATTAATCTTTTACGTGAGGGGATTGATATCCCAGAAGTTTCATTGGTGGGCATCACCGATGCCGACAAAGAGGGCTTTTTAAGATCCGAGCGTTCACTGATTCAAACCATTGGTCGCGCCGCCCGAAATATCAATGGGCGGGTCATTTTGTATGCCGACCGAATCACTGAATCGATGCGCAAAGCCATGGCTGAGACCGATCGTAGGCGCACTATTCAGTCGGCTTACAATAAAGAGCATAACATCACACCGACCACGATCAAAAAGAAGATCAAAGAAGGGCTTGGTGACTTGTTCGATGGAAATCCTTCTTCAAGGATTGGTCTCAAGGCTAAATCAGAGCAGAGTCTTTTTGATAAATTTTCTGAAAAGCCTGATCAGATCACTTTAGAGATCGAAAAAATCCGCAAAAAAATGAAGAAGCATTCAGATCAGCTTGAGTTCGAAGAAGCGGCAAAGCTTCGTGATGAAGTTAAGCGCTTGCAGATTTTACAGCTCAGTTTACAAACTGGTTCCATCGAGAAAGATGCAGCAAAAGATTTAGAGACGAGTTCGGGAGAAAATAAGTGAAAAGCGTGCTCTCGCGCTTTGAAGTCCTAAAAGACCGAGTGCGTGAGTACCCCACGCAATCTGGTGTTTATTTGATGAAAAGTAAGACCGACAAAATCATCTATGTCGGCAAAGCAAAAAATCTTCGCAATCGTGTGCGAAGTTATTTTGCTGATCTCAAAGATCATTCTCCTAAAACTCGAATTTTGGTCACACATATTCATGAGCTTGAATACATTCTAACCAAAACCGAGGTTGAAGCTTTTTTGCTCGAAGCCTCACTCATTAAAAAGCATAGACCTAAATATAATATTCGTCTGAAGGATGATAAAACTTATCCCTACATCAAATTGAGTTGGGCAGATGCTTATCCAAGGTTGTATTTGGCTCGCAAAGTAAAGCGAGACGGCGGGCTTTATTTTGGTCCTTATACTTCGGGTGGTGCTGTCTTTGGTACGATTCGATTTTTGAATCGCGCGTTTAAAATTCGAGATTGCACAGATGCAGTTTTTAAATCGCGCAAACGACCTTGCATGACGTACCAAATCGGACGGTGCACGGCTCCTTGTGTGAACTTGGTGAGCGAGGAAGACTACCGTGCGGATGTTGATGGCGCGAGGGCCTTTTTAAAGGGACAAGACAAGAAAGTTGTTAAAAATCTCAAAGAAAAAATGCTGACTGCTGCCGGAGAAGAAAAATTTGAAGTGGCCGCAGCTCTCCGTGATAGCATCGAGGCCATCAAGGCCATTTTGCAAAAACAAGCTGTTATCAATGCGGCAAGTGATCGCGATCAAGATGCAATCGGCTACTTTGGTGATGAGCGTGGTTGCCTCATCGAGACTTTGCATATCAGGCAAGGCCGAGTGCTGGGCACAAGATCACACTTTTTTCCTCTCTTAGATCCGAATGATGCTCAAGAAGATCCGCGTGATTGGCTTGTGACGTTCATGAATCAATATTACGAAGACAACGTTATTCCTGAAGAAGTTTTGCTTCCTACTGAAATCGGTGGGGATATGGTGAAGCTGATGGAAGCTGTCCTTAAAGAGCGCAGCGGTTCTGATGTCATTGTTCGTTTTGCAACCGATGAAAAGGGGCGAGCACTTTGTGATATGGCCAATCAAAATGCTAAATCGCATTTTGAAAAACACGTTACTAAATCTGAAGAAAAGAAAAAAGGCCTTGAAGAAATTCAAGATCGCTTTAGTCTTCCGGCTCTGCCTGTAAGGATTGAGTGTTTTGATATCTCTAATTTTCAAGGTGAAGAGAGTGTCGCAAGCCAGGTAGTGTTTGAGGATGGAGTGCCATCGAAAGAAAACTATCGTCGGTATAAGATAAAAACGGTTGTTGGTGCCAATGACTATGCTTCAATGAAAGAAGTGCTCTCAAGAAGGTTTGAACACACAGAGTACGACGACCCATCACTTTTGGTTGTCGATGGTGGCAAAGGCCAGCTCAATGTGGCAGTCAAGGTTCTTGAAGAAATTGGCCGCCAAGATATTCCAGTTGTGGGGCTAGCAAAAGCCCGCGTGCAGGGAGAGTTTTCGGATAGCGAGGTCTTTGCTAGCGAGGAGAGATTCTTTTTACCAGGACGTGCCAATCCGGTGATCTTTAGATCCAATAGCGAAGCTCATCATATTTTAGTTGGAATTCGCGATGAGGCTCATAGATTTGCCATCACCTATCACCGCAAATTGCGTGAAGCCACAAGTCTTGAGTCTCAGTTGGATTTAGTGATTGGATTGGGCGATAAACGTAAAAAAGATTTGCTTAAAAGATTTGAGAGCGTGGACGCTATTCGGTTGGCTTCGCCTGAAGAGATTGCTGAAATTAAGGGATTCAATCGTGTGCTAGCCGAGAGAGTTCTTCTACAGCTCAATGAAACAGGTGAGGATTCTGGGGACTATGCTTAAAGCCTACTGTAAATCGTAGGTCTCAGTGCGGATCTTCATTGCGCATTCAGCGCATCGACAGTCTTCAGTCACAGTGTTGTATAGAAAATCCACTTCGTGTTCAAACTTTAGGCCTGTGCCGCAAAGCGGGCAGTTATTGACTGCTTCTTTGAAGGCCTCTCGTCGTTCGATGTCTTCCATGGGGAGAATATTGAATTTGAAAATTTCCATAACTTGCTCCCTCGTGAATAGGTTTCTATTAAATGCATTTCTAAACTCTCTTCTCGGTCGTTTCCGTTCCAACTTGAGTCAGAATTGAAAGACTTGGGCTAAGGTCCCACTTTGTATTTATTTATGCGGTGCAATTTCGATGACCACAGCTCACTCTGGCTTTAAGTTCCCGACAACATGCAAACAACGACAGACTCCGCTTCATTGCTGCTTTATTTTCGCCAAGTTTTGGGCGTGCAGTCTGTGATTCTCCCCGAGGTGGCTCAAGCCTCAGCCCAGACATCAGTTGAACAAGCATTTAAGAAATCGGTACTTTTTATTTTGGATCGAGAGCTTTCGGCTCCCGCGGCAGAGCTGTTAAGTAAAATGATTTTTGCGATGAAGCTTGGCTCAGGGGCTTTCGAAATTTTGAATAGTCTGAAATCACCAATAGACCTAGGTCTAGCTCATGAGGGGTTTCGGCAGTTGGTTGAATTCACTGATGATGCCAACGCATTATCGCACAGTGAGAGTTTTACTCGCACATGGAGCCCTGAAGTCTTATTGGTTCGACCTGAGCTTAAAAAACGCGCTTGGGGTGATTTGCAAATGGTGATGAAGCGCTTGAGCTGATTGCTATAATTTTTTTCGCATTCTTTTTGATTTCATTTTTAAGATCTTGATTTAAGCTTTCGGCTGAACGAACGCGCTGAATGTTGCGTAAAGTTCAGCACAGCAAACGGCGCAATGGATGGGCCGTTCGTTATTTAATTTGAAACAGAGCGGAATCAAGGATCGATGGCCCCTAGTTTTATTAAGCCTATAGAGCTTATAAACATCAAGAAGAGCTCGCTTTTGCTTGTTCATTTTTTAATTTGGGGAGGGCCTGCGCGCGCGGCGATTCCGCCTTCTTCAAATCTCAAAGAGATTGCAGCCCAAGTTGCCGACACCGAGGTGCGAGTCCGCATAGAATCATCACAAAAAAATATTGAGCTCACAGGCAAAAGCCTTAAAGTTCAAGGCACTGTCAGGCAGTTTGCAAAAGTGGCCGCGGGAGCCGCACAGCCAGTTGAAAGAATTAAAATCTCAAGTGTGACGATTGCAAAAAAAATATTTTGGAAAGTCGATCACCTTGATGGCCACAGCACACGCACCGAGTTGCTCTCGGAGCCCCTCTTGGCGATTGAGGGGACTGATTTGAAAAATGGTAGCAAGTCGTTGCCACCAAAAATTTTTCTGGCCGTGAGTAAAAAGAAAATAGACCTCATTGGTGTTCTACCTCTCGAAAGATATCTGGTGGGAGTTTTAGCGAGCGAGATGCCCCTTCGCTGGCCGGAAGAGTCGCTCAAAGCGCAGGCTGTTGCTGCAAGGTCATACTCTCTAGCCGTGATGAAAGAACGCAAGGGTCAGCTCTTTCAAATAGAGAGCTCGATCAAAGATCAAGTGTTTCGTCACGTATCAGCCGGCATTGATTATGATCCGTTGATTCAAAGAGCTTTTGAGGCGGTCAAAGCCACTGAGGGGCAAATTTTAGTTACGAGTAAAAATAATATTTTCAAGGCGTTTTATCATGCGGACTGTGGCGGTTCGACAAGTTCGGCAAAATCAGTTTGGGGTTTTGGTGATGCTTCTCCGGGGGCTGTTGATGAGAGTTGTCCGACAAATCCACTTGCTACTTGGTCTCTTCAGTTGTCGCAAAAAGCACTGACTGAAAAACTAGCTCAAGTCCTCAAAGAGACTCGTCCCGAAGTGCTGGTGGCATCGCTGGAACCCAAACGACTCACGCATGGGATGCGGGCTGATGCTATCGATGTTGAGCTCACCAATGGCAAACACGAAGTTTTGTTAGCAGATACTTTCCGAGCTAAACTTGGATATGCAGTTTTAAAGAGCACTCATTTTGAAGTGCAAAAAAATGAGTCTCAAAATGGAACAGAGTTTGTTTTTAGCGGCCGAGGATTTGGCCACGGTGTGGGGCTTTGCCAGTGGGGGAGCCGCCAGATGGCTGCCAACAACAAAACCTATCTTGAGATATTAAAGCATTATTATCCTCAGGCGGAATTGCGCTGAGAGCTCGGCTCAAAAGAAGCCGGCTAAGATTCAGAAGACTCTATTGCACAAGAGGTCCTAGAATTGGACAAAAACTCTCGCTGCAAACAAGAAAACTGCAAACATAGCTAAAAGACTAAAGGCATGGACTGTCATAAATTACTTGTCGGTAAGAGTCTTGATATCTTGAGGGGAAATTAACGATCTCTTTACAAAACCTCGATTTTTTGTCCTGTCGAACAAGTTGCCAGTCGCAGGCGCTTCGCGGAGCATATTTGGGGGGAGGGGCCTCTGAATTGGCGTAACCTATTGAAATAACAGGGGCTTTGCAAGAGACCAAAAAGGGCATGGTCCAGAACTTTGACAGTCCCTAGGCGCTATCTAAAAATCAAAAAAAGCGCATAAATTTCATATGCTTAGGGTCCAAAGACCGCTTCGGCACACCCTCTGCTCTAGGGTAGGGTGAGGGCCTTCGAGCCTTCAGAGGAGTCAGAGATG
>CANCBY010000138.1 GCA_947374445.1 Pseudobdellovibrionaceae bacterium | reverse complement strand
TTTTTGACAAAAGAGGTGAGCTCATCAAAAAAAGAGTCATCGGCATTTTTAAAGTCGTAAATCTCTCGGAGAGTTGTTTTTGTTTTTCTGAAGGCCTTAAGATCATCAGTGGTTGCTGTTTTGTCTTTGATCTTTGCTTGAAGAGAGTCTTCACCCTCGAGAAATGATTTTTTTTCGTCTTCGCTGCAGTCTTTGAGCTCTGAGAAAGAGGTGATTTTTTCGTCTTTAGAATTACAGACACGCAAATCTAATAGGTTTTTCATGGCATTGTTGGTTTTGTCATAGACTCTAAACCCGCCAAAGGCATTTAGATGAAAGCCGCTCTCGTTAAGAAATTTAGGCACCATCAATTTTTGTGGAAGATCCAAACAATCCGCCACATCGATGAATGAATTGTAAACTAAATTGACGTAGTCAGCAGTCACGCAGGCCTTCATCATACCTTGGCGAGGAATGCCGTTCTTTCCTTCGCAGAGAGCGAAAGAGTCGATAGCATCTTTTTGCGACTGAGCCTCAAGGAAAGATCTCATCACAAACGTGACACATTTTCGTGGCACTTCGGAGTGAGCAATCTCGGCGGCTGTGCGATTTTTGACATAGCTCCCTGTGGGGTCAGCTTTGGCAAAGGCTTCGATCATGGACTTTAAATAGTTGCGTTTAGGGTCACATGACTTTTCAGTTTCAAATTCGATGGTGTTATTTTTGCCTTCAGTAGCAAGTTCGCAATCACAAGATTTATCATCGCTTTGTGGCTTGCTGGCTTTTTTTGAAGTTTTTGATTGAGTGGCTTCTTCGATTTGATTTGCAGTTGATTGCAGTTCTTTGACTTTCTGTGTGTCAGCAGCAAAGCCCAATGGCGAGATCATCAGCGAACAGAGAGCTGAAATACATGAGAAAATAAATTTAAACTGTGATCTTTGCATGCACAGTCTTTTCGGAGTTAATTTCGATTTTCTGTAGTGATTTCAAAGCAAAAAAGCCTCGACGGATGTCGAGGCTTTGGAGCAATTTAGATTTTTGATTTCTTTGTTCTCTCTACATTTGTCGAGCGCGTTTATCCACAGCAAGCGCTGCCTCGCGCACGGCCTCGTTCAAGGTCGGGTGGGCATGAAAGCTGCGTGCAAGGTCTTCGCTCGAGCCACCAAACTCCATGGCAACAACGATCTCGCCCAAAAGCTCTGAAGCTCTAGGACCTACAATGTGGCCACCAATGATTTTATCAGTCGTGGCATCAGCAAGAATTTTAACCATACCATCGGTATCAGCCAGTGCTTTTGCGCGGCCATTGGCCATAAACGGGAATGTTCCTACGCGGTAATTAAGCCCCTGTTCTTTGCATTGCTCTTCAGTGAGACCCACTGAGGCCACTTCGGGGTGAGTGTAGATCACACTCGGAACAGTCGCGTAATTGACGTGTCCTACGCCACCTGCGAGCATTTCGGCGATAGCAACGCCTTCTTCTTCGGCTTTGTGCGCGAGCATAGGTCCAATGATCACATCGCCAATGGCGTAGATGCCTGGGACATTTGTTTTAAAATGATGATCGACGGTGACTCGACCTTGTTTGTCTTTTTCAATGCCAACAGTCTCAAGGCCAAGGCCATCAGTAAATGGCTTGCGACCAGTAGACACTAAGACAACATCTGCGGTGAGGCTTCCGAGTTTGCCATCAGCACGGCTTTCAAAAGTGACTTCTACGCGGTCACCAACAATTTTGCTGGCGCTAACTTTTGTGTTGAGCAAAAATTGCATGCCTTGTTTGACCAAAGTTTTTTGCAAAACACCCACGGATTGTTGATCCATAGTTGCAGCAATTTTGTCTGCAAACTCAATCACTGTTACTTTAGAGCCAAGTCTCATCCAAACCGAGCCTAGCTCAAGGCCGATGACTCCTCCGCCAACAACGATCATCTCTTTTGGCACCTGAGGAAGAGTCAGGGCGCCAGTGTTAGAGACAATGCGTTTTTCATCGTATTTTAAGAAGGGGAGTTCTACTGGCACTGATCCAGTAGCGATCACGATAGACTTCGCTTTTAGCTCAGTGACATCGCCAGACTCACCAGTGACTTTGACCTGGCCAACGGCTGTGATTTGCCCCATTCCTTTGAACACTTCGACTTTGTTCTTCTTCATCAGAAAGGCAACACCTTGAGTGAGGTCTTTGACCACTTTGTCTTTGCGCGCGAGCATGGTGTTAAGATCCAACTCTACACCGCCGAGTTTGATTCCGTGATTGTTGTAACCATGTTTGCTCTGCAAATAAAGTTCTGAGCTTTCAAGCAATGCTTTAGATGGAATGCAGCCCACATTCAGGCATGTGCCGCCTAAAGTTTTATCTTTTTCGATGATGGCTGTTTTAAGTCCCAACTGCCCTGCGCGAATGGCGGCCACATAGCCGCCGGGTCCGCTGCCAATAATCACTAAATCAAATTCTGCTGCCATGGTGTTCTCCTGCTCAAAAAACTAAATTCACGATCTGTGCACTTTGTTGCTGATTAGACTTCGATCAAAAGTCTTTCTGGATCTTCGATGCCCTCTTTGATTTTGACCAAGAAGCTCACGGCTTCTTTGCCATCGATCACTCGGTGATCGTAAGAGACCGCTAAGTACATCATGGTGCGCACTTCAATTTTGCCATTGATGACAACAGCGCGCTCTTCCATTTTGTGCATTCCAAGAATGGCTGATTGAGGAGGATTTAAAATTGGTGTCGACATCAAGGAGCCATAGACTCCACCATTTGAAATAGTGAAGGTGCCACCGCTTAAATCATTGATCGAGATTTTTCCTTCGCGAGCTTTAAGAGCAAAGTCACGGATCGCAAGTTCAACACCTGCAATTGAAAGCTGGTCTGCATCTTTGATCACAGGAACGATCAGTCCCTTATCAGTGCCGACAGCAACACCTACGTTGTAAAAATTGTTGTAGACGAGATCTGTTCCATCAATAAAAGAGTTTACGGCCGGCCATGCTTTGAGCGCCTCAATAGAAGCTTTAACAAAAAAGCCCATGAAGCCCAGGTTGACTCCGTATTTCTCTTTGAACTTATCTTTGTACTTGGCGCGGATCTCAATAACTTTTGTCATGTCCACTTCGTTGAAAGTGGTGAGCGTCGCCGTTGTCTGTTGAGACATCACCAAACGCTCTGCAATTTTTTTGCGGATGGTAGTCATTGGCATACGTTTAGTGTCGCCCTGTTTTGAAGGCCCGCGAGGAGCAGGAGCAACAACCGGAGCGGCAGGTGCCTTAGCTGCTGCCGGAGCTGGAGCAGATTTAGGAGCGCCGAGCACATCCGATTTTGTAAGTCTACCATCGCGACCGGTCCCAGTTAGACTGGCCGGATCTACGCCAGTCTCGCCAACCACGCGTTGAACTGCAGGGCTTAGATGATTTTTAAGATCGGGGTGAATTGCATTGTTTGCAGCTGGCGCATTAGCTGACATAGCTGGAGCAGGCGCTGCTGCACTAGCTGATGGAGCTGGAGCAGAGGCCGCAGAAGCTTTGCCATCAGAGTCGATGAAGGCAACAACGGAACCAATCGGAATTGTTTTTCCAGCTTCAACAGAAACATTCAGAACGCCATCTTGCTCAGCCACAACTTCGACGCTGGCTTTATCAGTTTCGAGGAGCATGATGATGTCGTTGCGTTTAACGGCATCGCCATTTTTTTTGACCCAGCTGCCGATGGTGGCTTCAGTGATAGACTCACCAACGGCGGGGACTTTGACTTCGTATTTCATTTTAATTCCCTTCTAAAACTTTTTAAAATCTAAAACTAAAAAAATAATTCAAATGCAGGCTTAAATCGCAAAGCAATCTTTGATCAGCTGAGCTTGCTCTACTTTGTGTCGGTAAATAGAGCCCGTCGCTGGCGAAGAGCGCTCGGTACGTCCAGCATACTTAAGTGCAATTTGTTTGCCGTTAGCCATGAAGCCTTCTTTTTCAAGCATGTCGCTGATCTTAAAGTAAACGTGTTGAAAGCCGCCCATGTTTTTAGGCTCTTCTTGCACCCATACAACGTTCTTCAGATTTGGATAGCTTCGCAAGTGTATAGTAAGTTTTGCTGTCGGAGTAGGGTACAGCTGTTCCATTCGCACAATCGCTGTTCTTTCAGTTTTAAGTTTTTCTCTCTCCTCAAGAAGTTCGTAATAAACTTTGCCAGAGCAGATAGCCACGGTTTCAACTTTGCGCAGATCGCCCAATTGAGATTCAGGAATGATCTCTTGAAAAGTGCCACTTGAAAGATCTTCCATCGAAGAAATCGCGCGAGGATGTCTAAGCAAAGATTTTGGCGACATGACCACCAATGGTTTTCTGAATTGTCGTTTCATTTGACGGCGAAGAGCATGATAAATCTGCGCTGGAGTTGTCAGGTTGCAAACAGAAATATTGTTCTGCGCGCAAAGCTGCAAAAAGCGCTCAGGTCTTGCATTCGAGTGCTCAGGGCCTTGGCCTTCATAGCCATGTGGAAGAAGTAGCACGAGGCCACTCATCTGCTGCCATTTGCTTTCACCACTTGTAAGAAACTGATCGATGATGATTTGTGCGCCATTGGCAAAGTCACCGAATTGGGCTTCCCAAATTGTTAAGAAGGTCGGGTCGCAGATGGAGTTTCCGTACTCAAAGCCTAGAACTCCGTATTCTGACAAGATAGAGTCATAGACGCAAAATTCGACTTTATCAGCAATGTGATCAAGTGCAAAAAAGACTTCGTTGGTCTTTGAGTCATAAAGCCCCGCATGGCGGTGAGTAAAAGTACCGCGCACGCAGTCTTGTCCTGTGAGACGAACCGATGTGCCTTCGCTGAGCAAAGAGCCGTAAGCCAAAAGTTCGGCTGTGCCCCAGTCGAGTGGCATTTTGCCGTCGCCCATCTCTTTGCGATTTTCAAGAAGCTTGATCAATTTAGGATGAGGTGTAAAGCCCGCAGGGACTTCGCCCATGGCTTTAGCTATTTTTTTAAGTACAGCCATGGGCGCTGTCGTGTCTGTCGGTTTGTCGAAGTCCTCAGCTTTTGATTTGCGCAAGCCTTTCCAAAATCCATCAAATTCAAAAGGTTTGATTTTTGGAGGATTGAGTTTTGTGTGCTCGTAAATTTTTTGGATGTTCTCCATTTTTTCGTTGAAGAGTGCATCAATAGCCGCTTGGTCCAATACATTCTCACGCACCAGTTGTTTGGCGTAAATTTCGCGAGGAGTGGCGTGCTTTTTGATGATGTCGTACATCAATGGTGATGTGTATGCCGGCTCATCACCTTCGTTGTGGCCAAAGCGGCGGTAGCAAATAATGTTGACGACAATATCGCGTCCCCACTCTTGGCGGTAGCGGATCGCTATGTCCATCGCTCTCACGCAAGATTCAACATCATCACCGTTGGCATGAAGCACTGGAGTCGCAAGCATTTTGGCGATGTCACTGCAATAATGTGCCGATCTGCCATTCTCTGGAGTTGTGGTAAAGCCCACTTGATTGTCGACGCTGATGTGGATTGTTCCACCGACAGTGTGGCCTTTGACGTATGCCATTTGAAAAACTTCTGCGACAACGCCTTGACCTGCAAAAGCTGCATCTCCGTGAATAAGAACAGGAACAACTTTTTTGCGCTTTTCAGTGTCGTTTCTACGGCGTTGAGCGGCACGTGCCATTCCTAAGACGACAGGATTTACAGCCTCAAGATGTGAAGGATTGAAGGCTAGGGTGACGGCGCACTTAGAACCATTAAAATCTTTTTCTGCGTGGTAACCCAAGTGGTATTTTACGTCGCCATCGAAATCATCAATCGGCACAGCGGTTTCTGTCGGGCCATTGAAGTCCGCAAAAATATATTCAAGGGCTTTACCCATGAAATTTGCAAGAACGTTAACACGGCCTCGATGAGCCATGCCGATCATGACTTCTTCAACGCCACGGCCAGGGCCTCGTTGAACCAAAGTCTCTAACATGGGCATCAGCGCATCGCCGCCTTCGATAGAAAAGCGTTTTGTGCCGACATAGCGAGTGTGAATGAACTTCTCAAGGCTCTCGGTTTTTGTCAGAGAGTGAAAGATATTCTTTTTTTCTTCAGGATTGAGTTTGAAATTGGCGCGGTCTTGTTCGAACTCGCGGATGAACCAATTTCTAACTTCAGGTAAAGCCTCAGCTACTTGCACAGTGAGTTTGCCGCAGTAACAAGCGCGAAGATGATTCATGATCTCGCGAAGAGAAGCATTGGGTTTTCCAACAATAGAGCCAATTTGAAACTTTTGATCGAGATCTTTTTCTGACAAATTAAATCGCGACAGAGACAATTGGTCTGAAGGTGCCGGTGTATTTGTCAAAGTATCAAGATCGGCTTCGAAGTGGCCATAGTTTCGGTAAGCCGAAATCAAGTGGTAAACGTCGAGTTCTTTTTCAGAAAGGCCCATGCCTGTGGTGCCTTGAGCAAACTCAACGCCTTCGAAAAACTTTTGCCAATCAGTGCCGACGGCAGCGGGGTTTGACTTGTATTGCTGAAAAAGTTCTTCGATATATTCTAGGTTTCCACGTGACGCGTAGGTAGCTGCCATGATGTTATTCCTTGTAGTTGATTCTTTCAAAAAATTGAGTGTGAAAATTTCTCTCTCATG
>CANCBY010000137.1 GCA_947374445.1 Pseudobdellovibrionaceae bacterium | reverse complement strand
CAAGAGCTGAATAAGGCCTACGTTCAAGGACGTACGGATATCAGCACTTTGATCACTTCACTCAACAACTATTTCGATTCTGAAGTTCAGTACTCAAAAGCTATCGGTGACTATCAAATTGCACTCAATGAATGGGCTGCCATTCGCGATGAGCTCATCCCCGAGCTAAAAAATTAATTATTAAAATTTAATCACTGAAAGAAGGATTTATGACAAAAAAATTCAAGGCAATCACGCTTCAAAATCTTTGCCTGATCATGATCTCAGGATTTTTAGCAGCTTGCGCTCTCAACAAAGATGCCGGTGGCGCGACTGACCAAGATCGCACAGTGGCTGATCGCTCGCAAAAAATTCGCGCAGAGTCCGCTGAAATCATAGGACTCTACGATGGCAATTTACAAACTTCGTCTGGTCCTTACTCTGCAACAATCAGCCTCTATACTATTGAGGTTGATGACGGACTTGATTCAGCAGGCAGAACAAGAACAAAACCAAGCCTAAAAGCTTCATTTATATTGAATGACTCTGCGGACGACTTTTCTGAACTGACTGTTTCTTATGATCACGACTCAGGTGAATTTACCATGGCCTCTAGTGCTACTGGAACTCAGGACAAAACTTCAACCTCAAGTACGGCTGGAACTGCCGGAAGAAAGACCGTATCCATCCGAGGATCGGTTCGTAACAATGTTCTTTCTGGTGAGGTCACTAAAGAAGGCGGCATTTTCGGGAATCTCAGTCTCAACCTCAAAACCCAAAAGGCCACTGCACTTTCGGACCAAGATCGAAAAGATCGCGTTTTTAAAATTTACGAACGCGTTGTGGGCAAATACAGTCTAACGTACGTAACTTCAGATCTCACTGAAACAGACGAAGTTAACCTGCGTGTTAGCGGTACCTCAAACCCACCAACGCTGATTGCAGAATGCAAAAGTTCTTTTTTTGGCATTGAAATTATGAGTGTGGCCTTCGACCCAATGACAAAGCCTGCGACAGTCTATATCTCTACAAACCCGGCTAACACCGCCCCTGGCCGCTGCTTCTTTAGTAACTTTACTGGCACACCTACTCCCGAAGGATTAAACGGAATCGTTGATATACGTGGCAAAGCCTCTATGCCTGCCTTGTTTAAGAAACTAAACCCAAATTGATTTGTGTGCCGTAGCACTGACTGAGCACACGAATTACAAAGGGCAGAGATTTTTTTTGCTCGCTAGGGATCTGATCTTTAATTAAAGCTGCCACTTCTGAAGGGCCAAGATTTTTTTGCTTGGCCTCGTATAAAACATTTATCAACCAATCCGCTAACCATACAAACTGAGCCGGCATATAAGTTTCAAATCGCTTGAGTCCTCGAGGAAAACCTGTTCCCGAAGGATGTTCATGATGTTGTAAAATAATATTGTCTACTAAATCATCTGCCATTTTAAAATCATGCAGACGTTTAATAATATCCTGCGGATGAAGTTTAAACTGAGCAATAGCATCAGTAGTCAGAGGTTCTGCAGTTAGCGCATCGCCTTGAGCTTGTGTTTGAGTGTACACCTGGATATGAGGGTCCATATCATCAAAAGTTGCACATTCAAAATCTCGCATAAGCGCTCCAAGCATAAGACTTGAAAACATGATCTTTGTAGTATCTCCCTGTTCAAAAACCATCGCTATTGCCAAAAACGCCCCTAGGATCGAACGGCGAGTAAATGTGTTCTCAATATTTTCATGACTGACCTTTAAGAGAACAGCGCGAAGGTCACGCTTTTTAAAAACCTCAAAAAGGGACTCAATCACCATATTGAGTCGCATAAATTTATCCGCATGAAAGCGAACCAATCTCAAATCTAAAAGACAAAGCTCAAAACAACGAACCAGCTCCTGAAACTTGATCTCAGCATCGAGATGGCGGCTCGTTGACTCAAACAACGAAAAAAACTTTTCATCCAAAAAGCGCTCTATCGCGATGCTCTCAATATAAAGTACGTCCGCTTTTTTTTCGAGGTAACGCTCAACCCGAACACGGTCGATCATTTGACCGGCAGCGATAACTTTAAGAAAGCGTTCGCCCATTGGAACATAAATATCAAATGAGCTTGGAGCTTCAAAGTTAAGCCCCGCTTTTGGGATAAGAACATGCGAAATTTTACTGACACTGACAGCTTGGGACAAGTAAACATCTCCAAAATTTAACTCAATATTAACTTCAACCTTAACGAGATTACTGACTCCGGTCTGCCAAAAACAAATAAACTCGACTTTATTTGTTGAGTCTTTCATCCACCAGGTTTTTTACGACACCTGGATCTGCCAAGGTCGAAATATCTCCCAACTGTTCTGGAAGATTTTCAGCAATTTTTCGTAAAATTCTTCGCATGATTTTTCCACTGCGAGTTTTAGGTAGTCCTGGTGCCCACTGCAAAAGATCTGGCTTAGCGATAGGGCTAATTTCATGTGATACGAATTTAACAAGCTCTTTGCGCAAATCTTCTGTCGGAGTCACTCCTGTTTTCAAAGTGACGTAACAGTAAATTCCCTGCCCTTTGATATCGTGGGGGTAACCAACAACGGCTGCCTCGGCCACTTTTGGATGCGCAACCAGCGCACTTTCAATCTCCGCAGTTCCGAGACGATGCCCTGATACATTCAACACATCGTCGACTCGTCCGGTGATCCAATAGTAACCGTCTTCGTCACGGCGACAACCGTCACCGGTGAAGTAGTAGCCCTTGTATGTCGAAAAATATGTTTCTTCAAAACGCGCATGATCTTTATAAACGGTGCGCATTTGACCAGGCCAAGAATCTTCGAGTACTAAAATTCCTTCGCAGGCTCCATGAAGCTCCACTCCCTCAGGAGTTAAGATTTTTGGCTTCACACCAAAGAATGGTAAAGTAGCAGAACCTGGCTTAAGAGCTGTCGCACCCGGTAGTGGTGTGATAAGAATCCCACCCGTCTCGGTCTGCCACCAAGTGTCTACAATGGGGCAATTTTCATGGCCCACATTTTTATAATACCAGAGCCAGGCTTCAGGGTTGATCGGCTCACCCACACTGCCGAGCACTCGCAAACTTTTTCGTGAAGTGGATTTCAGTGGATCGGTTCCATCTCGCATTAAGGCGCGAATTGCAGTTGGAGCGGTGTAAAAAATAGTGACCTGGTGTTTATCAATAATTTCCCAAAAGCGAGAGACCGTCGGATAATTTGGGACGCCTTCAAACATGACTGAAGTGGCACAATTCGCCAGCGGCCCATACACCAAATAACTGTGACCAGTGACCCAGCCGATATCGGCTGTGCACCAAAAAACATCTTGTTGCTGATAATCAAAAACATATCGATGAGTCATACTAGCAAAAACGAGGTATCCGCCTGTGGTGTGCAGCACCCCTTTTGGTTTGCCGGTGGAACCAGAAGTGTAAAGTATAAAGAGCGGGTCCTCAGAGTCCATCGCCTCGGGCTCACAAGTTGCTGCGACTTTTGATTTTTCATCGTGCCACCAAACATCTCGCCCAGCGGCCATATCGACTTTTCCGCCAGTGAGCTTAACAACTAAGACTTTTTTTACTGATTTTGTTTTGAGCAAAGCCTCATCGACATTGGCCTTAAGCGGGATAGACTTTCCACCACGACGACCTTCATCGCAAGTGATAACAAAATTGGAATCACAATCATTCACGCGGTCTGAAATTGAATCCGGCGAAAACCCTCCAAAAACAACTGAGTGAATTGCTCCTATACGAGCGCAAGCAAGCATCGCATAGGCAGCCTCAGGAATCATCGGCATATAAATCGTCACTCGATCGCCTTTTTTTACCCCGTACGCTTTAAGCACATTGGCCATGCGGCAGACTTCATCATGCAGCTCTTGGTAAGATATTTTTCGCGAAGGAGTGCTTGGTTCATCGGCCTCCCAAATAAAAGCAGTGCGGTTTGCATGCTTTGGCAAATGCCGATCAACGCAATTGACTGAAACATTTATTTTTCCGCCAATATACCACTTGATCGACACTGGCTTGTGATAGTTTGTCTCTTTAACCTTGTTCCATTTTTTTGACCAAGTGAGGCTCTCAGCTATGTCTCCCCAAAATTTTTCGGGGTTTGCAATCGACTCTTGATACATCTCTTTGTATTTTTTTGCGTCAGCGTATGCTTTTGAGGAAATATGCGGTTTGATTGCAATCAAGGTGTCAGACATAGAGTGGTTCTCCTGTCTAATTTTAGTAGTTTTTTGAGTAATTATTCAACTTCTAATACAGGACCCTGATAAAGCGAAGGCCCGCCTTCCGGCGAGCCTTCGCTTTATCAGATTGAGATTCTGACACTTAATTCTATTAAACAGACTATTAACCTTGAGATTTGTCTCAAAAGATTAATTCACATCCTTGAAGTCAGCATCAATCACATCGTCTTTGCCACCTTTGCCAGCAGCAGCTTCCGCTCCTGCTTCGTGGGCTTCAGCCCCTGGACCACCTGCTGCTCCAGCCTTGCTGTAAAGCTCAGATGAAATTTTGTGCGATACCGCCTGCAACTTTTCAGTTGCAGATTTTAGATCTGCCAAAACGGGAGATTTTGTCTCAAGTGCTTTTTTAGCATTTGCAATCGCCTCTTCAGCTGACTTTTTATCTGCCTCTGGAAGGTTCGCATTGTCCTTCAAAAGCTTTTCAGTTTGATACACTAAGTTATCAAGACCGTTTTTAGCAGTTGCGGCTTCTTGCTTTTCTTCGTCTTCTTTGCGGAAAGCTTCAGCGTCGTTAACTGCTTTTTTGATTTCCTCTTCAGAAAGTCCGCTTTGTGACGTGATTTTGATCTGCTGGCTCTTGCCAGTGCTCATGTCTTTTGCAGACACGTTCAAGATACCATTGGCATCCATATCAAATGTCACTTCAACTTGTGGAACACCACGAGGCGCTGGTGGAATTCCAACCATCTCGAAGCGACCCAAGGTCTTATTGTCAGAAGCCATCTTGCGCTCACCTTGCAATACGTGGATATCAACGGCTGGCTGGTTATCAGCGGCTGTCGAAAAGATCTGAGACTTTTTCGAAGGGATTGTCGTATTGCGCTCGATCAAAGCTGTCATCACGCCGCCCATTGTTTCAATACCCAATGAAAGCGGAGTCACATCTAATAAAAGAACATCTTTCACATCACCCGCAAGAACTCCACCTTGAACTGCAGCACCGATCGCCACAACTTCATCTGGATTCACTGAGCGGTTGGGCTCTTTACCGAAGAAGTCTTTAACGGCTTTTTGAATCGCAGGAATACGAGTCGAACCACCCACCAAAACAATTTCATCGATCTCAGAAGCTTTAAGCCCTGCATCTGTTAATGCTTTAGCACAAGGATCCATTGAGCGCTTTACGAGCGACTCAGTCATTTGATCAAATTTTGAACGAGACAATTTGATTTGCAAATGCTTAGGACCCGTTTGATCAGCCGTGATAAATGGCAAATTGATTTCAGTCTCAAGCGAGTTTGAAAGCTCAATTTTAGCTTTTTCTGCGGCTTCTTTCAGACGCTGTAGAGCCATTTTATCATTTTTAAGATCGATACCTTGATCTTTCTTAAACTCAGCGATGAGCCACTCAAGAATCGTGATATCAAAGTTATCTCCACCCAAATGAGTGTCGCCATTTGTTGAACGAACTTCGACAACACCATCACCCACTTCAAGAACAGAAATATCAAATGTTCCGCCCCCGAAATCGTAGATCACGATTTTTTCGTTTTTCTTTTTATCCATGCCGTAAGCAAGAGCAGCTGCTGTTGGCTCATTGATGATACGCTTAACTTCAAGACCCGCAATGCGGCCGGCATCTTTAGTTGCTTGCCGTTGAGCATCGTTGAAATACGCAGGAACAGTGATAACCGCTTCGGTCACTTCATGCCCCAAGTAATCTTCTGCTACTTTTTTAAGCTTCAAAAGAACTCCCGCGCCAATTTCTTCTGGAGAAACAGTTTTACCTTGGACGCTAAAAGCACAGTCGTTGTTCTTTTTAACTACGTTGTAAGGAACAAGCTTTATCTCTTCGCTGATTTCTTCGAATCTGCGACCGATAAATCGTTTGGCTGAATAGATTGTATTTTCAGGATTTGTAACGGCCTGACGTTTTGCAATTTGACCCACAAGACGTTCACCATCTTTAGCGTAAGCCACCACTGAGGGAGTGGTTCTAGCGCCCTCTTCATTGACCAAAACTTTGGCCTCCCCGCCTTCCATAATTGCGACGCAAGAATTGGTTGTACCTAAGTCGATTCCGATAATTTTACCCATGACTGACTCCTTCAAAAAGATCAATTAATCACAGGTTAAATGTGGGTTGGGAAGGGGTTCCGTCAAGGTGATTTCAGCAAAATTTTTCTAAATTTAATGCGATTAGGGCTATTTTTTTCGGCCAAAAAGACCAGATAAACCACCGGTGCCGCACTCGATGCCTCTTAATTCAGCGAGTTGCTTTAAAAGCTCTTCTTCTTTGCTGCTGAGCTTTTCAGGAAACTCCACTGATATCAGGCAGTAAAGATCGCCACGGCGGCTGCCGCGCAAAGACGGAATGCCCTGCCCTGCCAAGCGGATTTTATCGCCGACTTGGGTCTTGCGGGGGATGTCGACTTT
>CANCBY010000136.1 GCA_947374445.1 Pseudobdellovibrionaceae bacterium | reverse complement strand
GAAAAAAGAGTCGAAAAAATAAAGAGGGCTCGTTGTTTGGTTATCACTTGAAAATTTTATCCAACAATTCCTATTATAAGATATGTTTTCTAAGGTGCGTCTGGCCCTCATTCTATCTTTTTTGACTTTTGTCCTGGTCCAGTCCTGCTTGGGAACGACCGAAAACAACATATTGCCCAACGTCATAGATACCAAACCACTCAATTCCAACGAAAATTCTGGCGCAAAGCTTATTGCTTATAGAAAAAAATCTCAAAAAACACTGACAGCGGCCTTGGGCGGTATGAGCGGCACTCTAGTCGATGACTCTGAAATTCGAAGCAGTCGTTTTTTAGGCTTAAGCCAAACAAATTACAATCACGATATGACTGCACAAAACTTTGGACTAGAGCTTCTTGAGAACGGCCAAGTCGGTGCGCATTTAGGCTTCAGAAAATCCATTGTCTGGGGTGACTGGTTTGAGCCGTATGTTCAATGGGGTGTTGGAAGCCTTTTCAAAACAAGTGAAGGTCCCGGCAGTCTTATCAACTATCAGCGCTACCAAGCGAGACTTCATTTTGGCTTCGAAGATCTTTTCAATCTCAAACGCAATATCAGAGCTGATATCGGCATCGCTCAAAGTCCCATAGGCTTTAGCTACCAGTACTCTATTGGTTATGTTTTTGAAGATTGAATTTCTTTGAAAACTTCCTCGAATTGAATCTCTAGAGACTTCAAGTCAGATTCATTTTGAATCAGCCAGCGGCTCTGAGCTATTTTCTCTTGCATCGGCAACTGAGAGTTCAGACGACTTTCAATTTCTCTGTCACTCAAGCCATCTCTTTGCTTCATTCTTTCTTTTTGCATTTGCAATGACGAAACAACTGTAATCACGCCATCAAACTGTGCTTGCATTTTCTTTTCAAAAAGCAGTGGCACATCGTAAACCGCAAACAATGCACCTTGGATCGCGGCCATTTTTTTTTGCTTTTCAACTTCGACTTGCACCAAGGGGTGAAGTATTTTCTCCAAATCGATCAATGCTTGCGGATTCTTAAAAACGAGCTCGCCCAAAGTCTTGCGATTCAACCCACCTTGTTCGTTTAAAAATTGAGGGCCAAATCTACTAATAACCGCTTTCAGTCCTGGCGAACCAGGACCAACGACCTGCTTTGCAATCAAATCAGCATCAATTACGGGAGTACCTCGACTTTGGAATAGTTTTGCAACCGTACTTTTACCCGATGCAATACCACCAGTGAGACCAATCCACAGCATTTTCTTCAGCATTTCTAAAACATTACCGATAGATTGGTTGAAGGGAAACAGTTTTATCGTATGAGCCAAATCGAATCTTTCGGAAAATATCTCCTGTTAGAAAGATTAGCCGCCGGCGGAATGGCAGAGGTCTACCTTGCCAAATCGAGCGGCGCCAGTGGCGTTGCAAAATTCTTGGCGATAAAACGAATCCTACCACAATACTCAGACAATCCCGAATTTATTGATATGTTCAAAGAAGAAGCAAAGATTGCTATCAATCTTTCGCACGCCAATGTTGTTTCACTTTACGAATTCGGTGTTGAAGCCAAACAATTTTATATCGTGATGGAATATCTCGAAGGCCAAAACCTTCGCCAAATTTTGAACCACCTAAAAAAAGAATCGAAAGAGTTTTCAATCGATCAAGTCGTTTACATAATAAAACAAGTCGCCGCAGGCCTTGATCACGCCCACCGATGCCTCGATGGCTCGACAGGCAAACCCCTGAATATCACTCACCGAGACATGAGCCCACAAAATATCATGATTAGTTTTGAGGGCGAAGTAAAGGTTGTCGATTTTGGAATTGCCAAAGCCGAGAGTCAGCTAGAACAAACAAGAGCTGGCACCATCAAAGGCAAGTTTGGTTATATGAGTCCTGAACAAGCTGAAGGGCATATTGTAGATTCTAGAACTGATATTTTTTCATTGGGTATTATTCTGTGGGAGCTTTTAGCCAAAGATCGTCTATTCACAGCTCCTAGTGAGGCCGCCACCCTCAGAAAAATCAGAGAATGCCAAGTGCCGCCACTCCGAAGAATCAACCCGAATATTCCTGCTGAGCTTGAACGCATCTGCAATAAAGCTCTGGCTAAAGAGCTCAGTCTTCGCTATCAATCTTGCGCTGACTTGCACAGAGACCTCAACCGATTTTTAAACACTTCATACCCTGAGTTTTCATCTCAAGATTTTTCATATTTTATGAAAAATTCTTTTGCCGATATGTTTCTTGAAAATCGTCGCAAACAAGTTGAGTACGCTAAAGCCAAGCCTTCGCTTGTTGAAGACCGCACTCAAGTTGTAAATACTCAAACCAATACGAATGCAGAGCGAGAGTCCACAAATCACGATCCCAACCAAAATGGGGCTAGCGGTGATGAACTTCCGGCTCCTGAAAACCTAGATTTTGGCCCTCTTGAAAAAGGAAAAGTGGATTTGAGCGGGCTCAAAAGTTCTGATAGCGGAGCCAGATTAGCAATTAGAAGGTCTGCCGGTTTTAATCAAAAACCTTGGACTCCAAACCAAGTTGCAAGTCAAACCGCACAAATGAATTTAGAGCTGTCTAAAAAATCAAAAATTTCACCACCGCCGTCATCACTGAGCATGAAATGGGTGGGATCTGCTATCGCATTTGTTCTACTTGCGGTTATTGGTCTATGGACAATAAAATCTAAAAGGCAACAAACACCTACAAATCAAACTGCTGTTACAACTTCTCAAAATAGCTCTGCTGGACAAAATTCAACGGATACAGTCAATCCTCCGCAGCAGCCAGCAATTGCGTCGCAAACACCAGCAGGTCAAACAGTGGCGCAAATTGAACTGCCTTCAACCCAGGCGCAAGCGACAACTTCAACCGTGGTCATTGAAGCAAGCCCAAAACCTGCTCGCCTCTATATCGATGGTAAAGATACAGGACTATTCACGCCAGTAAGACGTCAACTGCCAGCCGACCGAGATGTCAAAATCGGATTGAGTGCCGACGGCTATAAGTACTATGAAAAAATAGAAAAATTCACAAAAGACGGAATCGTTTTCAAAGCAGCCTTAGAGCCAATGCCTAAAATGGGATATATTTCTATCTCGGCTATCAATGCCGGGATGGATCCCGTCGTCTACATTAACGAGCAAAGAGTCGCTCAAAAACTTCCGATTCGGCTGTATGGCGTTCCGGCAGATCAAGACATGAAAATTAAAATCACAAACCCATTTGCACAAGTCACAGGCGAAGCCATAGTAAAAGTAGGGGCGAGCGAGCGCAAAGACATTGTTGTGATTCTTGAACCCGACTCAAAAAATTAAGCGATACCATCATTAGAGGATTTACGAAAATGTCCAGCCCCACCACCCTGCCTCAATGTGTTGCTCAGTTTAAAACTCGAGATAAAAATTTAAATGCTATTCAATATTACGAACAAGGTCAGCTGAAAAGCATGAACTGGCAAGAATACTATCGCCTGATCGTAACTCTTGCCAAAAATTTAGATAGTCTCGGAATCACAAAAGCATCTAAAGTAGCTATCATGTCCACGACCCGCTGGGAATGGGCGGCCTTGGATCATGCCTTCTTAGGTATTGGTGCGTGGGTTGTACCAATTTATCAAACGGTCACAGCAGATGAACTCGAGCACATTCTCAACAATAGCAAAGCGGAGCTGATTGTTTTAGAAAGCCAAGCTCTCCTGCGATTATTTTTATCAGTTGCAAATAGATGCGACAGCATAAAAAAAATAATTTGCATTGAGCCTTTAGAGCATTCGGCAGATTCAGCTATCAGCTGGGAGCAAATGCTCGAACCGCATGATTTTGAAAAATTCGAAATTAAATTTCAAGCTTCATGTCAAAAAGTACTACCTTCGGACACAGCGACTTTGATATACACATCAGGCACCACCGGTGCCCCTCGTGGAGTGGTTATCACTCACGAAAACATTTTTACTGAGGTCTCCGAAGCCTTTCCACTTTGCGGAGCCAAGCCCTCAGACACCAGCCTTACCTTTTTGCCTTATGCCCATGTTTTAGGTCGAATTGAACATTGGGGCCATGCTTACATTGGATTTAATTTGGCCTTTGCCGAAAGCATTGAGCGTGTGAGATACAATCTTGTCGAAGTGCGGCCCACTTTTTTGATGTCGGTGCCTCGCATTTTCGAAAAAATTTACGCGGCTATTCAGGCGCAATTTCAAAACCATATCGTTGTCCAAAAAATTTCAAACTGGGCGATCAATGTTGGCTTACAGGTCGGAGAGTATAAACTTTTGAAAGCTCCGCTTCCACTAGCCCTGGCCCTAGAGTACGAAGTCGCCAAAAAAGCAGTGCTCAACAAAGTGACTGCACTTTTTGGCGGAAGGCTGCGCTTTGCGATCAGCGGCGGTGCCCCGCTCAACCGAGATATCTCATTGCTCTTTCATGCATGTAATATCCTAATTCTCGAAGGCTACGGCTTGACCGAAACCACGGGTGCTGCTTTCGTCAACACACCCTACGACTATCAATTTGGAAGTGTCGGAAAGCCCATCGGCGAAACACAAGTTAAAATTGCCGAAGACGGAGAGATACTTCTTAAGAGCAAAAAAATAATGAAAGAATACTATCTAGATCCAGTTGCCACCGATGAGGCGGTCACCGAGGGATGGTTTCATACTGGTGATATCGGCATCATTCAAGGAGATGGCAGTCTTAAGATCACAGATCGCAAAAAAGATCTGATCAAAACAGCCGGTGGCAAATATGTAGCTCCGCAGCGCCTCGAAGGACTGTTGAAAAAAAATTCAATGATTTCAAATGTACTGATTCACGGTGATCAAAAAAAATATATCGTAGCGCTAATTGCTCTTGATAAAGGTCAACTGCTTGCTTGGGGACAAAAAAATCAAATTCAATATGCCGACTACGAATCACTCACACAAACATCACAAGTTCTTGACTTGGTTCGCCAGGCTGTTGCCGAAGCAAATTCAGAGCTTGCGAGCTATGAGTCCATAAAGCGTTTTGCAATTTTAAAATCTGATTTTACAATCGAGGCTGGAGAGCTTACGCCTTCACTTAAGGTCAAACGAAAAGTTCTCGATAAAAAATTCGAAGACCTTATCGCTTCGCTTTATAATTAAGACAATCACTTGATCCAAAAACGAAACGCAAGTCCTGCATAAGTGCCCGTCATATTGACAGACCGTTTGCTGCCATCGGTGTTAAGCATCGTATCGCCTTTTGCAACCGCACCATTCAAAGTCGTCGCACTTCGGTTTTGAGTCAAAGATGTAAAATTGAGCTGCCTATAGCCGACATCAAAAACCAAAGTGGTCGTATCAAACATCAATGTCTCTAGTCCAATACATCCTTCGGTCAAGGCCGCAGTGCCTCGCCCCTCTTCGGTGTAATCTGCTCCACTCATAGGAGCAGCGGTACCGGTTGAAGTGAAAGTATAAGAGTTATTCATTCCCAAATTTCCCAAGCCATAATTGCCATTGAGAAACAAACGCGTCTCGTGCCACTGACGAATATTATACTCGATTCCAATTTTTGGAATCACCGCCGTGATTTCGCTTGAAAGATCATAGAGCTTGGTCCCAGCAGAATTCGAGGCTGTCACAGCTAACGTGGGTGGACGCACGACTTCCAAACCAAAACGTACATTCAAATATCTTGTTGAGTAAACAAATCCAAATTCACCGCCGTAGATGGCAGAGATATCACCCGAGTAAGTTTCGCCAAAGGGACTCGACTTTTCATATGTTGTTTTTTTCAAAGTGCTGGGTGCGTAATTTAAACGAAAGTACGCAGCAAATGTTTCGGTATTAATATCGAAAAGTCGGGCCTCGCTCTCAACTGAAAAGGCGAGAGAAAACAGCAGAAGTCCTATTAAAAAATAAAATCTCTGCTTTACCGATTTCATTTAATGAGTTTGACCTGCTTGGCTTGTTGAGCTTGCTTCGTTTGCGGAGCCTGATCTTCAACCATATCTAAAACTAATTTTCCGGTCTCTTTGTCGCCCTTAAGAGAAACGACTCTCGCCACAACGGCTTTTTTTAGCTGAAGCTCCAAGGTCATGTTTTGGCCAATAGGATCAAACTGAAATTGCGATCCAGCTACGTAGCGAGAATTAAAAAATCTTTTTTGCAAATCTTTATTTTCGATTTTTGAATTCAAAGTTTTCGCAAAGGTCAGAACCAATTTGTTATTTTTTTTCATTTCAACAGTGTAGTAGCCGATTGAACCTTGAAGTTTTTCAGAACGAGCATCGCCAATATCAATCATAACACGTTCAGATTTTTTTGCGATAGGCATCGACTTGAGATCAAGAATGCTAAAACCAGCCCCGGCTTTTCCGCCCTGCAGAGCCCCTTGGCCGCGCAAAATATTTTTATGCATTGGCGCCTGAACTTTTTGAACCAAAGGAGCAATTGCTGCGTTCGCGGTGATTGCAATTCCTGCGAATGCAAGAGCCCCAAATCCTAATTGAATTATTTTTTTAGATAAATTTCTCACAAATACTCCTATGTAAATTTCGTATAACTTATGTGCTAAGTTGCGCTCATCATGAGCTGTAAAAATGCTAGCATCTACGGGCGAAGCTTCCAAACAAAAGCGTGTCGCCGTGCTCGACAATCATGAATTGGTTTCATCAT
>CANCBY010000135.1 GCA_947374445.1 Pseudobdellovibrionaceae bacterium | reverse complement strand
TTGGTCAACAATAAGCCGGCACCTAGATAATTTGAGTACTTGCCGCCTTTGTTAAAAATATCTTGAACACCCGCATGCACGTACAAGCCTCGATAAAGATTGTATTGAATTTGTGAGCGAAGATTGAAGTTTGAAAACTCTAAACCTTCGACTGTGAGCTTCATTTTATCTCGCCAGAAAATATAATCTATACCGGCGCCGCCGACGTTATCGATGATCCCCCCACGCAAAGTGAGGTCATAGAAAATCTTGGCAAATTGAACTGTGAATTTTGTTTTCGTTAAGAATGTTGTTTTAGTGTATGTATCGGTGCTGACACCATTACTCGTGACAGTTTGTTGTGAGCGATCAACAACCCCGGCCGGATCATCCACAATTCCTAAATAATAATAGCGGTCTAAACCTGGCTGCACGCGAATAGCCACGGTTGTTTTTGCACCACCTACATTGCCTAAATACTCCGAGTGAAAATCCAATCCTGTTTGAGTTTTGTTGGCTGTATCCAAAAACCCGTTCACGCCCTCGATAGCCGAGTTAAGTCCTTCGACGGTCTCTTCGTCATTGATAAGCTTACCGATCGTGCCTTCGCCCTTGTTGATCTTAGTCGTTATCTCGTCCACGTTTTTCATGGTGCTAGCAAGACGCCCTTTAAAACCTTGAGGAGTTTCATCGCCCAAAACTTCTTCCAAAGATGAAGCGATATTATTGACCTTATCAACGATCTCGCCGATTTTTTCTTTGTTCTCGCTAGTGATTTGCGACAAATCTGCCGTCAGTTTTTCAATATTAGACACGATACGACCTAAGATGTGCTTGCGAGTTCCATCTTCAGTAACTGCCTCTTGCAAGGCCTTGGCTGTTTGCTTTAACGAGCCTGCAATATCCCCAACAGAGGCAATCACGTTATCAAGGCTTCCTTTGTCATTCACATTTAATATTTGTCCGCCTCGTGGCAATGGCGGGTCAGTGTTATGTCCCGGAGTGATCTCAATATATTTATCTCCCAAGATCCCTTGAGATTTAACTGTGACTGATGCCGAAACAAAAAGTCTGATGTCATCTCGCAAAGTCATATCAATGCGAGCCGATCCATCTTGAAGCGAAATATTTTTGATCACACCGACCGGTATGCCCGCAGTCTTAACAGCGGAACCTTTGACCATTCCACCAGCATCTGGCATTTGGAACCAAGCCTCATTGGCGCGACCAAAAAGTGTCGGGTCGTTGTTGACCTGCATCGACATAAACGCAATCAGACTTGCCACTGCGATGACAAGCAATCCTACTTTAAATTCAGCGGCCTTTAGCAGGTTCATTTACGTCTCAATCCTTTATCTACGAAACGCTTTACTAACTCTAAATCTGTTTTATAAAAATCTTCAGGAGTGCCCCACAGCAACACCTTTCCTTTATCTAACATTGCAACATGATCAGCGATGCGAAAAGCAGCATCTAAATCATGCGACACCATAACCGAGGTAATCCCCGGTCTGTGCTTATGGGTCTCAAGAATTAAATTATCCACCATTTCTGTCAGAATGGGATCTAAACCCGTAGTTGGCTCATCGTAAAACAGAATTTCTGGATCGAGGGCGAGGGCGCGGGCCAGTCCAGTCCTCTTTTGCATCCCACCCGATATTTGATTTGGCAGCTTCTGAAAATGCTTCGAGTCCAAACCCACCTGGATCAATTTCTGGGTGGCAATCTCGACCACTTTGTCCTCGGGCAAGTCTCTTCGATGCTCAACGAGCGGAAAGCAAACATTCTCAAGCACCGTCATATCATCAAATAAAGCCGAGCCCTGAAAGAGAACTCCAAAATTTCGTCTAAAAACAGTCAGTTCATCTTGTGATTTTTTTGATAAGTCTTGCCCGAGCACTTCAACCAAACCAGACGTTGGGCGGAACAAACCCAAAATATGCTTCAGCATCACAGATTTACCTGTCCCAGAAAATCCGATGATGGCCGTGAGAGTGCCCTTAGGAATTTCGAGATTCATTCCATCAACAATAAATTCTTTACCATCAAAAGTTTTTCTTAGCTCTTTAAGACGAATTGCAAACTGACTCATGCGCCAATCCCGGTAACAACATAAAAAACTCTGATCAAATTGGTCACAAAATAATCCATGATAATAATCATGACCATCGAGGTGACCACGCCGCGATTGGTGGCCTCACCGACACCCTTAGCTCCACCCGAGGTGTTAAATCCGCGATAGGTGCAGATCACAGCAAAGATGAGTCCAAAAATTGCGGCCTTAATCATGCCTTCATTGATATGACGGATTTCAATTGTTGAATTGACCTTATCCCAAAAAATCGCCTCATCCAGCTCAACGATTCGAACGCACAAAAACCAAGATCCTATCATCGCTACAAAATCAAAAATTGCGGTCAATAACGGCATGCAAATAATCGCCGCAATAATTCTAGGTGCGATAAGATACTGTCTGGTATTCACACCCATCACATCGAGAGCATCGATTTGCTCGTTCACCCGCATTGTTCCAAGCCTGGCAGCCATAGCACCACCAGCACGTGCCGCGACAATCAAGCCGGTAAGCACTGGGCCTAATTCTCGAGAGATACCGAGTGCCACCGTTGGCCCCACTAGATTTGTCGCGTTGACCTTTAGAAATCCCAAATAAATTTGTAGAGACAATGCCAAGCCCGTAAACAAGCCCGTCAAAGAAATAATAAAAACAGACTGATTTCCGACAAACTCCATATGCCGAATCACTTCAAGATAGCGATTGGGCTTGGTTAGGCTCAAACGTAAGCTTGAATAACCAAAAATGATTATCAATCCGACTTCTTTAATAAAAATTTGAGTGTTGTCTCTTATTGTAAGAAAAAAATTATCGATGCCATCTGAGACTGATTGAACCCATGATTTATTCAAACTCTCGCCTCATCTTATCTCTTTTTTTAGTGGCATTCATCTGATGACTTGATTCAACTGTTCGAGGAACTCGCTCGCCAACACTCGTTAAAATTTCCCAAGGAATTGTTTGCGCTTTCGAAGACAGTTCGTGCACGCTCAAAGTATTGCCTTGAGAATCAGATCCAAAAAGTGTCACTTCAACTTCGATGTTATTATTGATCTCTTCGTCTGTCATCAATCCGGTCACATCGACCATAATATAATCCATACAGACGTTGCCAACCTGCGGAGCTCTCTGCCCCTTAACTAAAACTTCAGCTCGATTCGACAAAAGTCTATGATAGCCATCCGCATAGCCAATCGGAATGACTCCGATCACAGAATTGCGAACAGCCTTCCAAGTCGCACCATAGGAAACTGTTTCGTTGGGCCTGAGACGATGATAACGAACAATATGACTTCGCAAAGACATCACTGGCTTTAAGGCCTGAGCCAGCGAAGATGAATTCATGGGGTCCACACCATAAATCAAAAGACCTGGACGTACACCCTGATGAGGAGCCACATGATGGGGCAAGGTCTTTTGTGCCATTCGAAGCAAATGAAAATTTAGCAGGCCAGCAGAGTTCAGAGCATGGCTGACAATTGGCCCGGCCGCGGACATCGAAGCAAAAACGCGCTCGACCTCCTGAAACTGAGCCAACTGAGAAAAACTTTGTCCGTGCAGATCTTCTGCATCATCACCCTTGAATAAGTGAGTGCACACGCCTTGTAAAATTATTTGCGAATGATTTTGTAAACGCTCCAATAGTTTTTTAGCGTCAGCTACGGCAAAACCCAAACGATGCATCCCCGTATCAAACTTAAGATGAATTGGAATCTTTTGCCCATCTCTCAGAAAAGGACTCTTCTCAAGAGCTTCAAGCTGCTGCCACAAACTTATAACTGGAGTCAGGCGCCATTTAATAATGTGCTCAACGGCCTTCGCGTCAAAAATACCAAAAACTAAAAGGTCACACTTGACGCCCATTTGTCTGAGCAAAAGAGCCTCTTCAACAAGTCCCAAGCCCAAACTTTGAACTCCCAATTGTTCGAGCTTTAAAGCAATTTCAACATCACCATGCCCGTAGGCATTGGCTTTGACCATAGGACAAAAAAAGACTTGATCGCCAACAATGGATTTTAAAACTCGATAATTATTTTCGAGATGATCTAAGTTGATCACCGCAGTGGTGTGTCTAAATATATCAATTCTATGACCCATAGATATTCTCTAGCAATCCAAGTTCTCAGACGGAAGAAACCTCAAAATCAGGCTTAAATTCTTCTTTCGGTTTATACAAACAAACTTTATTGCCGCCACGACTGCGAATAAATATCAAAGCTTGGCTCGACGACTGATCCAATTCATCAGCATATCTTGCTAGCGTTGGATACTCACTTACACCCAAGCTGACCGTGACATGAATTCCATTCATCGCAAACGAGTGACTTTCGATCGCTTTGCGTAAACGTTCGGCTCGCAAAGCAGCACCCATGCGCGTGCAATGAGGCAAAATCATCGCAATCTCTTCATCTGCAGTCCGACAGCTGTGATCATTGATACGACTGGTTTTTTTGACCAAAGTTGCAATCGAACGCAAAATAAGATCGCGATTAGCTGTTCCTAACTCTTTTTCAAGTTCGGCATACCTATCAATTGAAATTTTAACAATACTCACAGCTCGAGATAGTCGGCGAGATCTTGAAATCTCTTCTTCTAATTTTTTATAAAAATACTCTCGATTATAAAGATCTGTGACCGGATCCTGAATCTCAAGACCCTCATTTCTTTTGATGTAATGAGCATTTTGATAAGTCATTTGAAAAATTAAAAACTCAGGCCACGCCGCTGTCGAAAGACTTGCTTGTTCAATGCCCCAAAAAATAAAGAGCCCTTCAATTTGATTCTTTAGACTGAGTGGCAAAACAAAGCAATCTTGCACACCAAAGCCCTCAGACATCAATTTTTGCAAAGAGCCCGGAATTTTTCTTTCAAATGCCAGTTGAGAAAGAGATCTCAACTCCTCTGGTACAAGTTTAGCACCGACGCCTCGGGCCCGCTCCAAATCAATACCAAGCCCCTGAGTCGCAACGAAAGATTGAACTGTTGGCAAAAATTTAAAAAAGATACAACGAGCGTGGCCACCGCCTTCTCTTTCTTTAAACCAGTTCAAGTAGGCCACGACCATTTCGTCTTTAGAAACCGCCTTAAGAAGCTGCAATAAAAGGCCCTCGACATTGGGCCCTTGCCCATGAGCGCGCAAATCGATTTTAAGATTTTCAACAGTCTGCGCAAGCTCTTGAGAGGAAGCATTCGCTTTCAAAGACTGATCCAACAAGGTTTCGTTTTGATAAGTCAGCGCTAAAATTTCGCAAGAAACATCGACAGCCCAAAGAGCTCGTTGAGCTAAAAAATCTCCCGACGGCAAGATTTGCGATAAGTTGAACTCTCGATATTCCGACAAAGACTGAGTCGCACCCAACGGCGAATGACAAATCAAACGAACTTCGGGGTTGGCATTAACAACAGCCTGAATAAAATCACTCAATCCCGACTTCAAAACTTCAAGAGAAAACAAAATCACATGCGGAGCCGCTTGACGAACTCGATCCAAGAGAAGTTCTTGATCAATAAACATGTATGTTTCATAGCCTGAACTCACAAAAAGCTGCTTGAGCTCTGCGTTCATATCCACTTCTGGAAAAAAAACAAAGACCGTAAATTGAGATCTCAGTTCAGAAATATTCAAGATTTATCTCCTGATTTTTCAAAACCTTTATCATTCGGACGGCGAATCTGAAATGCCACTTGATCTAATTTTGTCGAACGGGCTGGCATTTGAATTTTTGGTTTGTCAATTTTACTGGCCGCCATCATTGACTGATGAACGGCTTTGTCGTGATCGTCGCGAACTTGCTTATTGTGTTCCGGAGCTGGCGGAACAAGTGCTGGCGCTTCGCCAGCGACGGATGTTGCTACCGGCTCAGTCGCAACAACGGAAGCTGTCATTGGCGCGGCCTTTTCTGAGGTCACGTCTTCAACCCCCAGAACTTCTTCAACTTCACGATCCTCTAAAACCATCATAGTAGATTTTGGTGTCGGCGGTGGCAACGGCGGAGTATGAAGTTGATGAGTAGGCACACTAGGGCTTGCAAAACTCTTCACATCGGTCGGAACAATTGAGGCAACAATTTGCGAAGGATCCAAAAGAACGGACACCGTTGTCCCCTTGCCACGCTCAGACTCAACACTCAGACTTCCATTTAACTCTTTAACTATACCCAACGACATAGATAAGCCCAAGCCCGCCTGATGTTGCTTTCCACGGGTCGTAAAAAAGGGCTCAAAGATCTTAGTCAAATTTTGGCTTTCAATGCCTTCGCCGGTGTCTGTGATGTTCAAGTGAATTTTACCGCCATCTTCAAGCAAAGAAATTTTGAGCTCTTTCTTTGGAGCTCGCTCCATGGCCTCAATTGAATTTATTAAAATATTTTCGATGGCTCTGCAGACAAGATCAGCCGGAAGATCAAAGGCCTCAACCTCACGCAAATTTTCAGTGTGAACCGTGACACCTTTTCTAAACACAAGAGACTCTACTTGACGAAGAGCTTTGCGCACCAGATCCGTCAATTTGACTCGCTGAAAGCGAGGAGCATCTTCACCTGAAAAAATCATGAGCTTTTGAATCAGTTCGCGAGACTTGCGTGCTTGGTCTTCGATTCCACTCAAATGCTCTTGCGCCCCTGGGTGGGCCTTCAACAACTGTACGTGCCCCAATATGGCAGACAA
>CANCBY010000134.1 GCA_947374445.1 Pseudobdellovibrionaceae bacterium | reverse complement strand
GCTCCACGAAGTTCTCCCTCGAGCATGTGCTGAATTTCACCGTCAACGGTGAGTTTGAGTTCGGCCCCATCAGGATTGTCTGCGAACATCATCCCATCAGCAACGAGAGGACGACCGCGAGCATCTCTTCTGACAGAGACCTTTTTTTTGTTTCCGCGAAGTTGCGCATCGTAAGCAAGCTCAAGCCCCTCGAGCCCTTGCCCCTCAGAACCAATCAATCCTATGGTTTGTGAGAGCAAAGTTTCATTCGGATAAAACCGACGAAACTCATCCACGAACGAAAGCCCTCGGACTTCTAGAGCTCGAATGCGATCGGCTTTTTCGGGTTCCATTTGTCTTTGAATCCAGACAAATCTTTTTTTGTCGTCTTTAATTTTAGAATAAATACTGTCGACGGTGACACCAAGTTCTTTAGCAATTTTTTTTGCGACTGATTTTTTACCCTCAATTAGTTTTGGATCAGCATAAAGCGAGTACGCCGTCATCGAAAGTGCTAGATCACGACCTGTTTTATCAACGATGGCTCCCCTTCGCGATTGCAAAGTGATCACAGTTTGAAATTGTCGCTCTTGAAGTGCTCGCAATCTTTCAACCGGAAAAAGCTGAAGATAAGCTGCGCGCGAAATGAGCAATGACCAAAGAAAGATAAGGCCTGCAAAAAGCAGGATGATTCGTGATTTAACTTGTGACTTAACTTGTGACTTCAATTGACATCCCTGTTGTGAAGACTGTCCTGAGACCCAGTGAGGTGAATGATCTGATTGGCTTGAACCTTTTTGAGAGTCATGCGGCTTTGCGCGACTCTCTCGACATGTTCGGGTCTTGTCATTTTAGCAAGTAAGCTTGAACGCTGTCTGCGCTCTTCAATGACTTTTCTTTGCTCGCGGTTGAGTCGTAAAAGGACATATCCCATACGACGTTCTTCCATCTGCAAAAACACCAGGCCAAACAATGTTGAAATAATTAATAGAACACTCAAGAAAGGCTTAAGAGATTTAATATCCTCTGTACTTGGAATAATGTGAGCCTTCAGGTACCGCATTTTCTAAATCGCTCCGTTCAAACACTCGCAGTTTTGCACTTCGAGCCCGCGAATTAACTTTGGCTTCACTCCATTCAGGCTGAAGAACCTTTTTATTCACAGGCCGGCCTAAGTCTTCTAGCGACTTAAACACATTCTTCACAATTCTATCCTCGAGAGAATGAAACGTCAGTACCGCAAGACGACCTTTGGGCTTTAGTCCAAGCACCAAGGGTTTCAGAGCTTTTTCAACGCCCGAGAGCTCTTGATTGACTTCCATGCGCAGAGCTAAAAAATATTGCGTGGCCGGATGATGACCTTTGCGATGCCAGCCATCCACTCGCTCGATCAAACCTGCCAGGTCTTTGGTCGAGACAAAAGGCTTTTCTTTGCGATCATGAACAATCGCGCGCACCACTCTTTGCGGACGTGAGATCTCGCCTAGATCCATAAATAGCTGAATCAATTCTTCTTCTGAGTAACTTTGAATGATCTCGGCGGCAGTTAAGACCTCGGTCTGATTCATGCGCATATCGAGAGGACCATCATGGTAAAAGCTAAAACCCCTCGGACCTTGGTCGAGTTGCGGAGAACTCACACCCAAATCCAAAAGCATAAAATCAAACTCACCCAAATTAAAATCTGCAAAATCAGTGTAGTTGCCATGAACTAATTGTAAGCGGCCCGCTTCAATCACTTCAGAAAAATGCGATTTTCCGTAAGCGATCGCATCGAGATCTCGATCCATTGCAACCGCTTTTATAGACGGCTCTGCTTGCATCAAAGCCTGAAGATGGCCGCCGCGACCAAAAGTGCCATCAAAGTAACGAAGCTCTGGGCGTCCATTCAGCGGTGCGAACATCGACAAAATTTCTTTGAGCATGACAGGGATATGTAGCGGAGGAGTGTTCGAAAGATTCATGACCAGATTTCTCGAGCAAAAACAGTTGTGCGTCAACATAAAGCCTGTGGTAGCATTTTACCATGCTCTTGAATTGCCCGAAGTGTGGATTCTCTCAGCCTCAAGATCGATATTGCGCCAAGTGTGGCGTCGATATGGAAAATTTTCAGCCTCGCCAGACCTCTTTGCTGAGCCGAATCCTTTTGCATCCAGCCCTGCACATCTCAGCCATCGTCATTCTTGTTTTGATTGCGGTGACCTTCATCAAAGTTAAAAATCGACAAAAGCAGAGCTTCTTGGCCCAGGTCGAACAAATGCAAAATGGCCCCGTAGTACTTGAACGAGAGCAGCCAGGTTCGAAAGTTGAATCACTAGCTCCTATTCCTACTGCCACTGCCTCACAAACGCCAGAGCTTGTGGTCTCAAATGAAGATCCCAACCTCAAAATGGCTAACGCAAGTGAAGCGGCGGTATCCAATAATTCACCCACGGCCGGAAGTCTGAACAGCAAAAATTTCATCGCAGCACCAGGGCCATCAGTTTTGGGAACAACAGCAACAGAGAGTGAAGCTGCCGCGGAAAAGAAGCCAAAAGCCGTCATCAAAGTGCGAGTTTTTTATGCTGAAGTCTCGGTCGCGACCATTGACCGATGGTCGGCTCGAATGCAATCGACGGGGCAATTTCAAAATACTGATTTTCGTATGGGGGTCCTGCCTAACATAGAGCAAGAGATCAATAGCGATCGGTCAATTGTGATACTTGACCGTGTCGAAAAACGCTTTGAACAAAGCCCCAGTCTTGAATGGTCCGTGGGACGCACTTCTCGAGATCAATTTGTGGGCCTCAAAACCAACTTAGGCTTAAAACTGACCGAGCAAGAAAGCTTGCGCGGTGAAATCAAAGTCACTCGCCAGATCGAAACCACAGATCCGCGGACTTTTGAGGCCGATTTTGAGGCTCCGCCTAAGGCCGGCTGGGTTTTTGCCGATCTACTGCCGCATCAATACAGGCTGGACCCCGAAGACGAGATCAGCCCCAAGTCTATTTTTAAGATTTTTAACTCGCCTCGATTTAAAAACCTGACCACTCAGTTTACATTGCTCTTTGTCTTTGATAGAAATTGATCCAATCAAGAAAGAGAGCCCCCATGAACAACTCCGGAAACCTCAAGCTTTCAACCTACATCTCTGAAGCCGACCTCCAAAAAAAGGTGAAAGAACTCGGAGAAACTCTGACCAAAAAATTCAAGGGTCAAGAAGTTGTGGCCGTCTGTGTGTTGAAGGGCTCTTTTGTATTTTACTCTGATCTAATTCGTCACATGGACACTGATATTCAATGCGAATTTTTTGGAGTTTCTAGCTACCATGGCAACACGACTTCATCTGGCGAAGTCAAAGTCACTTTGGATCTTGGCAGCCCTGTCGAAGGCAAACATGTTATTCTTGTTGAAGACATTGTCGACACTGGGCTCACAATGAACTACTTAAAATCTGCTATTTTAAGTCGTAAACCTAAGACTCTAACAACAATTGCGCTCTTAGAAAAACCAGAGGCTCTCAAAGTGCCATGCGAGTTAGACTATGTTGGCTTCAAAATCCCAAATGATTTTGTGGTTGGTTATGGTTTGGATTACCAGGGCTACTACCGCAATTTGCCGTACATAGCCCAGGTCCAAAATTTTAATTGAGATCAAACAATACAAAATCTGAGCTTTGAAGAGCCTTTATTTTAAGGCTCTTTTCATTTGAGTCGACCGCAATGGCATCACCTTTTTTAAGAGTCTCGCCATTCACTTCGATCTCACCCTCAGCCACCTGCAACCAAGCGTAACGATTGCCAGGAACTTCATAAGTCAAAGATTTGCCTGCCTCAAGATAAGTCCCCATCAAGCGAACATCTTGATTGATCTTTAGTGAGTCCTCTGCCTGATCGATCGACGCAATCAACTTGAACTGGTTGAGCTTGTCTTGTTGCGAGTATTGCCTCTGACCATAATTGGGCTTAATGCCTCCACGATTGGGCGTGAGCCAAATCTGCAAAAGCTCCAGCTCTTGTTTTGGATCCGGATTGTACTCAGAATGAGTGATCCCCGAGCCCGCTGACATCACTTGAACTTCTCCTGCCAAAATTTGCGTTTGATTTCCCATCGAATCCTTGTGGGCGACAGCACCTTTAAGCACATATGTGATGATCTCCATGTCGCGATGAGGATGGGTCGGAAAACCCGACTGAACCGCAATAAAATCATGGTTGATCACTCGCAAATTGCGAAAATTCATATGCTTCGGATCGTAGTAGTCTGAAAAAGAAAATGAATGAAAAGACTTGAGCCAATTGTTCTCGAAATAGCCTCTGTCTTGTGAACGTCTTACTGTTTGCATATAAACTCCATTGTCATGAGTAATCTTGAAGATATTATGCTCGTTTTTACGATCTATTTATATTATATTTAAAAGACCATATTGATCTACTTTTTAGATCAATAAAAAGGACGCAAACGGCCTCTTTATGACACTAGATCAGCTGGAAGTACTTAAAATTATTGTAGAAAAAGGAAGCTTTAAAAAAGCCTCCGAAACCTTGCACCGGGCGCAGAGCGCTATTAGCTATGCTATTCATAACCTCGAAGACGAAATTGGCTTTGCTCTCTTTGACCGCAGCCGGTACCGGTCACAGCTCACTACCGAAGGACAAGCTTTTCTGCGCAAGTCTAAAGAGGTGCTGCAAGCCTTCAAAGAACTCGAGACTTACGGCAAAGCTCTACAAAAAGGCTGCGAGCCCCAGGTGCGAGTGGCTGTCAGCGCTTTGCTCCCTCTGCGCGAAATTATCAAAGCACTGGATCAGCTCAAGTGGAGATTCCCGCAAACTGAAGTTAAACTGGTGATTGATGTCCTCGGTGGAGACAAGCTGTTACTCAAGAACGAAGTCGACTTAGCACTGACCGATGCCAAAACTACATCGGCCCAACTAGAGACTTGTTCTCTCGGCAAAATCAAACTGTGGGCCGTCATCGGCCGCTCTCACCCGGCAGCTAAACTCAAAGACAAACTCAGGTCTTCGGATCTTTCAGCTGTGCCGCAGGTGATTGTGCAAAGCTCGCCCCTTGCTGAAGAGCGCTCGGCCGGCGTGATCAACCAGTCTAACTCATGGAGTGTTAGTGAGTTTTCGAGCAAGAAGGAACTGATTTTGTCAGGACTTGGCTGGGGCTATATGCCTATTCACATGATTGAAGAAGAACTAAAATCTGAAAAACTAATCAAGGTTGAACCTGAGCCATTTTTAGCTGAGATTTTTTTAGCAAAAATTAAAAACAAAGAACTTGGGCCTAGCTCAGATTTTCTCTGGCAGACTTTCAAAAAAATTACAGTGTAAGCTCTTCGGCTGTTTTTTTATTACCGCGTTCTGATTTGTTTTTGCCAGACTTGCCACGGTATTTTTTGCTGGAGCTGACAAGCGGTTTTTTAGCGGCTCTATCCTCAGAATTTAAACTTGCAGTGACTTGCTCAGCGCGTGCTTTCGGCACTAACAAACGGCTGCCTTTAGCAAGAGGAGTCCGCCCCTTACGTGCGAGAGTCGAAATGTGCGGATTAAAAATTTGTGCTTTCAGGGTATCCCCGTCAAACCACTCCAACACTTCAGAAAAATATATTGGCACGGGAGTCTTAATCTCAACAGCATCTAAGGGCTGCGACCAAGAAACTGCTCCTAAATACTTCGGAGCATTTCTCTCGACTTCAAGAGCTGCCATAAAGCTTGCATAGAAATTTCTTGAAGCAAAACCAAAACGTCGCTTCATAGTGACGTTGTCAACTAAGTCTCCTAATTCACGGGTCTTATACTTTTTGGTGAGTTTAAGAATACCATTCGGGCCATGATTCCAACCGGTCACAGCCAAGGGCCAACTGTTAAGAAGAGTAAAATTTGTTTTCAATAGCTTGGCTGCTACTTTGGTTGCCTCATTCGGCAAATTTCTTTGATCTAAACTTGGATTGATCATTTTATAGGGTTTTGCAGTGTAGGGCATGATTTGCCAAAGACCACTGGCTCCCACTTTTGATCTTGCAAGCACGTTAAAAGAACTTTCGACAAATACCAAACGCGTGAGCTCCATCGGAAGGCCGGCTTCGCGGAATATCTTTTCAAAGTCCTCAAGGTAGCGACCAGAAAAATAGATACCCTGAACCATTCGATCGCGCTGACCTAGTTGAAAACGCAATCGATTTTTCTTAGTGGCTTCTACGAATTTATTTTTTTCATCCACATTTGAGTAATAATCCCAAATGCGTCTTTGCTCGCCATCTAGAGAGTCTGGATCTTTTGTCGATTTGAGCTTTTTAAGAATAGCAATGATTCGATTTTTTTCTGACTTCACCAAACTTTTTTTGAGATACTCTTTGCGAAACTCGTTGATGTCTGTGCGCTGAGTGATCGATGTAAAATCAATGACCGAATAGACAAAATCAATATTTTCGGCGTCATGTAGAACACCTTGGTCGGAATTGTATTTTGAGTAAATATCAATCCAAAACTCAACCTGCTTCTCCATGCCTTTAGGTGTTGTAAAAGCATCAGGACTCCAGCCCATGGCTGTCTCTTGATGTAAAAAATCAGGCGCTCGCCACGGACGCGACGGCGTGAGGTCGCGCTCTCCTGCAATCTCTTCTAACTTCACAGGTGTGTCATCATCCTCGCACCAAGCAAGATCCGACAACAACAGCTGTGTAAGAGTGATAACTAAAAATAGAATCTTTAACTTCATTCCACTTCCACGAGAGCCACGGCCAATTTATCAAAAAC
>CANCBY010000133.1 GCA_947374445.1 Pseudobdellovibrionaceae bacterium | reverse complement strand
GATTTTGCGGGAATGCAGAGCCCGACAAAAACACCTCGTCGTGCCGCCTTTTTTAAACCGCGAAGCACGCTTTGCCGAGGTAAAAAATATCCATTTGTAATTAGAATTCTTTTTTGTGCGGATTTCATTCTAAAGTTAAGATCCCGCAGCAGCGAATAGCGCCATCTGATTCTGGAGTTGAGCCGAATCAAACTATTTTTTGGCATCAAAGCTTTTCTTCTGAGCAGGTTGCCATTTTCGCTGAAACCACTGAGGCTTTCAAATTTTGATTTACTCCAAGCTCGCAAAAAATCCTGTCGAAGAAAAATAACGCTGCTGCCTTGGACAAATACACCGCTGTCTCTCCAAGCTTTGAGGCCCATCATTTTTTTAGAATGCACTTGGCTGATGTTGAAACTTCCAAGGAAGGCCTTTTCTTGGTCTATAGTGATAGTCTTCCGATGATTTCGTTTGTTGATTCGACGAAATAAAGTAAGCAGCCTTCGGAGGCGTTTCCATGAAATTCGACGCATTAAATTGAGGCGAAAGGGTAGGGGGTGATAAACTCTAAAAAGAAGCTTTCGCTTGCGGCACTCGTATCGAAGTTCCGTGAGCCAATTGTAGCTACCAATTCCATCGACCAATATGCGCACGGTGACGCCCCTGCCAACGGCGGCCTCTAAATGATACAAAATGCGAAGCCCAACCGTATCCATGTCATAAATGTAGGATTCGACCAAAATTTCGTGTTTGGCTGCATCGATGGCTGCGGCCAGCGCTTGAAAATACTTATCGCCATCAAAAAAAAGAGTTTCGGTCTGCCAATGGCTCGGTTTTTTGCTCGAGTTCTCTGGAGTTTCAAAATGACCGTATTGTGAGTTTGACAACGATGTGGCTCTCTTTTCTAATAACTCGATTATATGTCGATAAAATCTAAGTTGAGAATCTCGATTTTTTTTGTTTTGCCCCCGCGTGTAGCCGTAAAGTCTGCTTTTGTCGTTGCGACATTTGCGTTTTTGTCTTTTCCCACCCTTAAGGCTGATGAGGTAAAGCCGGACCAGCCGAGCTCTAGCAGTTCAGAAGTACGAACTGATTTCGTTAAAGAGACAAAAGATTTGGTCAAAGAGCCCGTTAAGGAGCCTTCGGCTCAGTATAAGGAGCCTTCGGCTCCGACGCTGCGCGCCCCTGGGAAAATCGTTGTTGGTGTTGTGAGTTCTGAATCACGTGCTGAATTTGACAGCAAAATTATTCCCTTTTTTAAAGATCAGTGGGCCAATTGTTCAAGTTGCGAGCTGAGAAATCTTTCAATTTACGACGAAAAGGGAAGCTTCAGCGAAAGGCTTTCGTTGGCGCAGCTAGAGACTGCATTGGACGGTGTTCAATTTCTTTTGATCAATGTCAATTGGCGCTACAAGGCTGATGAGCACAAAGCAATGGCTGAGAATCTTAAAAAAATAGCGGCTAAAAATATTATTATTGTGGGTGCTGCCGGATATCCAAAAGAGGGCGAGAGCTCGGCTCCACTCAGTCGGACTTTGCTCTGCCAAGTTCCAGATTTGATTATCATTGGTGAAATCAATGAAAGAGAGCGGCTCCTGGGTTCAAGTTATTTTGGTCCTGAAATGCTAACTGCTATTAAGCCGCCACGAGATTATATTGGAAAAGGCCTAGGGCCGTCGTTTTTCGCAGCAAAATTAGCGCAAAATTACACCCGTAAGTTGCCAGTTGACTGGTTAGCGCATTTTCGCAATCAAAAACTAAAAAGCCGAAAAATTTGGCCTCAAGTGGAAGAGTTTTTTCAAAGATAGATTTTATTTTTTAGCTTATTTTTGCAATGACATCATGATTGATCCAGGCCACCGGAGCTTCAGGGCGAATAGAATCAGACAGCATAACTTTGCCACAAGCCTCAAACACCACTTCGCTTAAGATAGAAGTGATAAGGTGTTTTGGGTCCTTGTGCATTCCAATCAGCTCATCGCTAGCGTTGAGCATTTTTTCGAGCTGGTCTGGGCTGTTGTGCTGTGGCCATTTTTCAAAGACACAATGGGCTCTGATCAAGTCTGAAAGCAAATAGGTTTTTGATGTCTCGACCAGTTTATCCAGAGATATTTCGGGTTTAAGCAGAGCTCGACAAGACTCAATAGTTTGCAAAGCTGACTCTGAGTTTGAAGACTCTTTTTTAAGAGCACTCAACAAGGGATAAAGAGAGACTTCAACTCCAGCAAAAATGGAACTTGAGTTGGTCAAAATTTCTGGACAATTGTAGACGCAGCAATGAATTCCCTTTTTAGAGAAATCTCTAGCAAAGTTTTCAAGGCGCATTTTGGCCCAGCCCTGAAGATAAGGTGAATAAGTCTGCCAAACATAGTCGTGTCCCATAAAAACTTCGGTGCCGTGATAGCCATAAGCCAGGTAAGAAGCCGAGCCACCAGACTTTTCAATAAATTGTCTGAGTTCCTGCGATTCGTGCACAAGTGTTGAAAACGTCTCTGCCGTTACTTCGTAAAAGCTCTCGAGCATCATTTTGCCAATGGAAGTTTGCACCAACTTTTCTGAAGGCAAGAAGCGGTCTCCGGTCCCTTTTACCACTCGATTCATGAGCGGCATGACAATTTTTGCTCGCGGCACGCCGCCAGCCATCAGGTGAGCAAAGAGAACATTTGAACCCGGCGGGATGTGCTCTTTCAACGCAAGCAGATATTGGCGAACATAATTTGTAAAACGAGCGCGTCCTTTTTTGCGGACAGATTCAAGAAGTCCAGCAGGGAGTTCAAAATTTTCCCAGTCAGAAAGTTTGGCTTCTTTGAGGTGGTCTACTAACGAAAGGCCTTGTTCATCTAGCTCTAAATCAAAGCCTGCCTCAAGTGGCACATTGATAAAGGGCTTGGGTTGAAGCGCCTCTTCTTCGGGGGTGAGCTTGCGGAGAGTGCCGTCTTTGTCGCGACGACCGACAGTTGTCGAGATGATTTTCATGCCTCGGCGTTGGGCTTCTTCAACTAGTCCATTCGCATAACCACGATTAAAAAGTTCTCCGAAAAGAACTAATACATCGCCAGATTTAAAATGTTTGGCAGTTGAGTGAGTGGTTGAGCTTGAGCTTCGCAAGTTTCTAAGGGCATGATATGAGTTCATAGGGGCTTAGGTCATCAGAGTGCCCCGCAGAGGTCAATTCATGATGCGAGTCATCTCAATGGTTCCGAGTTTGACAGAGACACTTTTAGAGACTGCAGACACATTTCAGGTGGTCGGAAGGACTCGCTATTGTATTCATCCGCAAGAGAAAACATCGACACTGCCTGTCGTAGGTGGAACCAAAGACATTGATTGGCAGGCAATTCAAAAACTGAAACCAGATCTGATGATTTTCGACAAAGAAGAAAATCCGCTCAAGTTTGCAGAAGAATGTCAATTTCCGTGGGTTGCTGTTCACGTTGAAAGTATTCAGTCGATGCCTTCGGAGCTGAATATTTTGGCAGAGCGTTTGAGCTCGCCGGGGATTAAAAATTTGGCAGCACGCTGGGAGCATGTTGCACAGGCGCCAAGTCAGAGCTTGAATTTTACGTCGATTCCAGGGGAGCTTGAGCGATGGGTTTTAGAGCCTGATGCAAGCGCTTTTGCTCAACTGGTCTACGTGATTTGGCGAAATCCTTGGATGGCGGTTTCAAAGGAAACTTTTATTGGCTCGCAGTTGATAAAACTGGGGGCAGAAGGATTGCTTCCTGCTTTTGATAAAAAGTACCCCGAATTCCAACTCAAAGATTTTGATTTGCATTCGACATACTTTTTATTTTCATCGGAGCCATTTCCTTTTACGAAGTTTAAAAATGAAATATTGGCTCTGGGAATTCGGGGCGCCAGCCTTGTTGATGGCGAACTCTACTCGTGGTTTGGGCTCAGGAGCCTTGAATTTTTAGAAAAGCAGTTAGGTTTAGCGAGGAGCGATGAATTGCCCAGGGCTTCCCGGAAGACCTTTTAAAAACAGATTTGAGTAGCGGCTCCTGAGAAGCTCTTTGCGTTGAAAGTCTCCCAAGTAAGATTCTGGTATAGTAGTTCCCTCATGAACTAAACTGATAAATTGCGAAAAATCTTCATCTCCACGGAGCGCAATAAAGTAAGGTCTGCTAGCGTTTGCGGACGAGTCACTTCCTTGGCTGCCGACAATGTACTGATTCATGATGTAATAGTTTTCGGTAAATACCATGGCTGTCTGTGAGGGCGCGCCCGAGCAAAACATCATGCCTTGGGTTAGAATCTTAATTTTCTGTGCGGCTGGCATTTGTGGAGGCAAAGCTTGTCTTAAGTTGCTACTGTCATCCAAATAATTTTCTGGACGAAGTTTGATCACAGCACATTTTTCAAGCGAATCCGCTTTGATTTTTAAAGAGATTTTTTCAGTCTTCAGAGTAATGGAGCCGGTAGTACTTTGATTGGTCGCCTGTTGTGATCCCCATTGTTTGGCAAAAGAGATCGAGTGGCGATAGCCAGAGCTAGCCGAGAGGCCGAACCACTTGCCTGAACTGATTCCGAATCCTACGTCAAATGAGTCATTGATTGTGTGGCTATTGACGTACGAAGAGCCATTATTATAGGCGTTCGACATCGCGAAGTCTTGCATCTGAACCGATTCAGATTGCTTGCTAGGGACTTGTGGATTTTTTGCAAAATATCTAAATTGGAGATCAAAGTATTTGTCTGGACTTTTTTCAACGGCAACCATGCAATCTTTGAGGGCCGCCATAAAATTAAAGTTATTTGTGACAGATGGCGTACGAATCTTGTCATTGATCCAAGAAAGACAAAATTGCTGCGCAAGACTTGATTTCATCACTCCCGTGTCGAGCCATTGTTTTAAAGAATCTGTTTGCGAAGCCAGGCGTGAGGATAAACCAGAAGTATCGGTAGCAGAATTAAGATTGATCAGCTTGAGTCCAAGTTCTTTGGCAGTGCTCTCTTTGCTGCTCAGGGCCTGAAGATTCTTGTTTCTTTCAGTTTGATCCAGGTTAAAAGCTGTTCTCGCTTTTTCAATGATAGAGCCTGAATCAGATGAAACGAGAAGCTCGCGTAGATTGCTCGACGCCGTGTCGTCTGAAAAACGTGCAGATCCTTGAAACGTGATGGGCCTCAGATGCGAGTTCGTTTCTGCAGGCGAAATTTCTAGCCAAAGTTTATTGTTGTTGCCCATCTCTTTAAGATTAATCGCTTCAAGAGTCAGTTCGTCGACTAAAGTGCTTTGAGCCGAAAGAGTTATGATCTTTTCAGAAAGCAAAAATACTTTTCCACGCAGATCAGTCGCAGGGTCTGCCTCTGCGTCAACTAATGCCAATTTTAGTCTGTACTTTCCGTAAGGGGCTGGACCTTCTTCGAAGCCTGAGGCATCCGTTAGGCTTGGACGTTTTATCGTGAAGCTCAAAGACATAATTCCTGTTTTTTGCACTTTGAGATTTAAAAACGAATCGACAGCGTAATTGTAGTGAGCCTTGGTAAATTCATATTGATTTGTTCGCAGCTCGGCTTGTCCCGTTGCACATCGAGGTTGCATTTTTGTACTTGAAATGTCCTCGATCGCGTTAGCGCTAGAGCTCCAGGGGTTGATCAAAAGCGGGATTGTTTTTTCAATGCCAAGGTCTTTGTTAATGATCTGAACCGAGTAGGGCTTTTTACACTCTTGATCAAAGTAGTTAAAACTAACGGAGTCTTTCCATTCGATGCAACCTTGGTTGTTGGCGCGAATGTTGTCTTCGCTGGTGCCATTGACTTTTTTAATCGTAAAGTTTTGAGCACGCAGCGGTTTGCCATCAATGCCAGAAAAAATGCAGCTGCGAAGCAAGAACTCACGCTCTCTTTGGATGGATTCCTTGTTTGAGTAGGCGTAATCACCGACGGTCATTTTTGAAAATTCGTAGCCTGTTTTTTGGAATCCTTCAGTCGGTATTATTGTGTCAGTACTTGTGGCGCTCGTGTTTTCTTTTAGGTCGGGAGTTTCTTTGATGTAGCTCTCAATTGAAAATGAGCGTCTTTTTTGTGATGACTCGTTGGTGAGCACCGCAAAAAAATTGCCTTTGATTTGCTCGCACTCAGAAAGGTAGTAAACCCCTTCGAAGGCTTTGAGCTTTTCAATGCTGAGGTTGTTGTTAGATACGGCTTGCAGCTTAAAACCCAGCTGGTACTGGCCGCGCACGCAATTGGGCGGGAGTGTTATTGGAAGACGCAATGAGATTTGGCCATCAGCAGCCACAATGGAAAGCGGCTCAGATCTAAAAAGCTCTGTGCGTATTTCGGTTGAGCCTTTTGCTACGGTGTGAATCAAAAATACCTGCGCCTTAAACGTACCACTTAAGAAAGGCACAAGAGAAAGCTCGCCCGAAGCCTTTTTGATTTCGACATTAGGGCTTCCACGGATTTCCATGCTGAGGGTGGTGCCAGTTTGTGTATTTTGTTTTTCGGTGATGTTCACGCGCAGATCTGATGCAAAAATTGATTTAGGTGATTTTTCAGACGTGTCTTCGAGAGCTGCTTTTGTATTTTCGGGCGCAATCAGATTGTCAATTTTGGTTTTGCTGAGATCAAATGCCAGAGACTCCCAAGGATTGAGCGCTAGGCGTAAAGTGCGCGAACCTTTTTGCAGCCCTTTCGCTTCAAGAGTGCGCTCGAGCGTGATGTATTTTGCGTCGGCAAAAAAGTTAAAAGACATTGTCTCATCCCAATTGAGGCAACCGCTGGCATCTGTCGTTACGTCGACAGATTTTTGATCGCCAGTGACGGTGAA
>CANCBY010000132.1 GCA_947374445.1 Pseudobdellovibrionaceae bacterium | reverse complement strand
GATTCATGTTGATCTTGCTCTGGGCTTAGTCAAAGAGCTGCAAATGCTCTCGCGCCCTGACCTAAAGATTATTGTCATGTCTGCAACACTGGATACCGAACCACTGCATCGGTATCTCGAAAATGCTCCTGTTGTGTCATTACCAGGTCGACTTTTTGAAATCGAAAAAATTTATTCCAAACAAAATCAGTTGATGAGGACTGATCATCTATTTATCAGCCGAGTGGTCCAAGCCCTTAAAGAACATCTTGTTCGCAGCCCCAAAGGGCGCGATGTCCTTATTTTTCTGCCTGGCATGAGCGAAATTTATCGTATCCAAAAAAATCTTGCAGAGCTTTCATGGGCACAAGATTTTTTGGTTCTTCCTCTGAGTGGCAGCCTAGCACTTGAAGACCAGTTGAAAGCGCTCAAACCTGCGAAGCAAAGAAAAATAATTCTTTCTACCAATGTGGCCGAAAGCTCCGTGACCGTCGACGGAATAGACACGGTGATTGATTCTGGCCTCGCCCGCGAAATGGAAATACACCCAAAGACAGGATTTGAACGCCTTGAGCTTCGAAGAATTTCAAAAGCTTCGGCAGAACAAAGAGCTGGTAGATCTGGCCGGCAATTTCTGGGAACTTGCATAAAGCTTTGGGCGAAGGTGGACGAGTTTTCAATGCCGGATTTTGATACCAGCGAATTGCACCGTCGGGATCTATCGGAAACAGTTCTTATGCTTCACAAGCTTGGCATCAGCAAAGCTTCTGAGTTTAGCTGGTTTGAGTCTCCTGATCTTAGAAAAATTCAATGGGCTGAAAATTTTTTGACTTCACTCGAAGCTCTTAAAGATGGAAAGCTCACAGAGATCGGAAAAAAAATTTCTGAAATTCCTCTCCCACCTCGCTTTGCAAAACTGCTTCTTTCTGCCAAAGTCAAAGGACAACTCGATCTGGGCGCACAACTCTGTGCACTACTACAAGAAAAAGACATTCTAAGAGAATCTTCGGGCCAACATGATTCAAACTGTGATCTGACCGAAAGATGGGAGGCCCTGCATGAATATTCAAAATCCGGCCATCGTGGTGAAGTCCACGTCGCGGCAGTAAAAACCGTGGAACAATCAGCTCGTCATCTTGTAGATCTTCTCAAAGATACCTCCGGCAACAAAAATCAAAGCCCTGATCTAAAGATTATTCCTGATCTTTTGCTAGAGGCCTTTCCAGACAGGCTTTGCAGACGACGAAAAAAGGAGAACCTCTCTGCAGTTATGGCCGGTGGCCGAGGAGTTACTCTTGCTGAGAATTCAAGCGCAAAAAATCTAGAATTCTTTATTGCCCTTGAAGTCACGGACTCTTCTGATAAGGCCGATTCGCAAGTCAGAAAAGCGACAGGAGTTACGAAAGAACAGATTGAAAAAAAGTTTTCAAGCCAATTCAAAAAAACAAAACAATTGGTCTTTGATGAAAATCATAAGTCTTACTATTTTGAAGAGTGGCTTGAGTTTCAGGGGTTACCTCTCGAAGAGCCCAGGAGGCGCCCCGCAAAGCCCGATGAAATTGCAGATCTACTGCCGCAAATCATGCTAGATCGCATGCAAGATGTTCTAAATCTCAACGACAACCTTAACCACTGGTGGGAGAGATGGCGTTATTTTCAAAGTAAAAATAGCGATGCTGCAAATCACTTAAACAACGAAGAAATTAAAGCCATTTTTGAGCAAGCCTGCGTAGGCGAAACAAAATTTGAAGTCGTAGCAGGCAAAGATCTTATTTATTTTTTCGAAAACAGTTTAGGATTAGAGCTGGCTTCTGATTTCAATCGCAACTGTCCGTCTCACTTTTTAGTAGCCAGCGGAAGTTCTATAAAAATTCACTACCACACCGACAAAAATCCTCATCTTGAAGTGAGGCTGCAAGAACTTTTTGGAACTCTTAAAACGCCAACTATTGAAAACGGCGCGGTGCCCATCACCATTCATCTTTTGGCCCCGAACTATCGCCCTGTACAAGTGACATCTGACCTAGTGAGTTTTTGGGATAATATATACCCAGAAGTGAAGCGAGAACTAAAAACTAGATATCCCAAGCACAGCTGGCCCGATGATCCTAGGACTGCTCCTGCTCAAGCCAAAGGCCGCTCTACAAAGTACAAATAGTTTTATGCCTTTACAGTGGTGCGCGCTGGAACATCGTGAGTCACAACAGCATTCGCGCCAATTCGAACATCATCCTCAAGAGTGATTGCCCCAAGAATTTTTGCCCCGGCGCCAATCAAGACACGATTACGAACAGTAGGATGTCGCTTTTTTGCTTCGAATCGAGTGCCACCCAAAGTGACACCATGAAAAATAATGCAGTCATCGCCAATCTCAACAGTCTCACCAATGACAACACCCATGCCATGATCTATCACTAAACGCTTTCCAAGCTGAGCGCCGGGGTGAATTTCAATCCCAGTCAGCCACCGCGAAATTTCAGAAATAAATCGTGCAATAAAAAAAAGTTTCATCTTATAGAAGCAATGACTAAGCCGATGCAAAGCAATCGCCTTGGGACCTGGATATAAAAAAAATATTTCCGCATAAGATTTAGCTGCCGGATCGTAGGTTTTATAGGCTTTTAGTAGACTCACGGCTTAGTTCCCCGACTTTCGATGCTTATTCAGACTTTGCTTCAGACTCAGATTTAGCTTCAGGTTTTACTTCGGCCTTTGTATCACAAAAATATTTAGCATTTTTTGAATCCGTAAAAGTCACTTGTGAAAGTCTTACTTCCTTGCCGATCACATTGGCAAAGATAAAAGTGCCACCTAATACACTCAGATGTCGTAGCCTTGTGGTATTTAACAAAATACCACCCGCCTTGTCAGTTTTAGCTATATATTTTTTTATGTCATAATAACTCTTGCAGCCGGAGCCTAAAATTTCGCCATCGACTTTCCGTTTGCGATTTCTGCTGACAAAATACACAAAAGATTTTTCAGAGCTCACATTTTTGTCAAACGTAAATTGAACAAAAAAGCTTCCCTTCTTGTCTTTTACAAAATGAGACAAGTCAATTTCACCGCCTCCGCGAGGCAACTGGATCACACTCACTTCTTGTGATAAAACTCCAGGATTTTTTTCTCGCATCTGCACTCTAAGGGGCACAAAAGTTAAGTGCGGTTTATTCTTTTCATCAGAATAAATATGCTCCCAAATTGATCCTGGGATCATGATCTCATCTGGTGACTGACGAACTTGAATAGCGCCAGGCTCGTCTTCTATCACCTCTTCAATAGCAATGACAGGAGCAGCATGCTCGGCAGCCTGGGTTCCTGAGGCCTCATGTCCATCACCGTTGGCCATAACTATTGATGAAATGAGAAATGCCAATTTAAGGATTATCAAGTCGAGTCCTCAAATCTAATAACGGCTTATAATTTGGAGCTTTTACTAACCCTGTTTTAATAAAGTCTAAAGCACGCTCTGGTGAATGTTTTGAATACTGAATAAATGCTAATGCACGCAAGGCCCCAGCATCGCCTACCTGAGAAGCCATGACATCACTCCAAGACTTTTCAGCGCATCCCCAATCTTTCTGCTCTAAGCAAACTTCGGCGTAAACTCGCTTAGCAAGCTGTGAAGATTCAAGAACTTCTTCGGCGAGCTGCTTGCCTTCAGCCAAACGATGCGTCGACAGTAGATAGTAAGCATGCAATCCGATCAGTAGACCGCTCTTTGGAAACTGATTTCGGGCCTCTTCGATCTTTTTGATGGCCAGATTTGTCTCTTCTTTTTGAAAGCTGCAATAAGAACTGAGTCCGCGAGAAATCGGCCCTTCTTTCAGCTTAGAAGTTAAAAAGTCACAATACATCGAAAGACGCTCCCAGCTGACCAATTGCCGATCTAAAAATAAATTGTGAATATGATCACGAGATAAATTCGGATCATCTTCTAATAACGCTTCAATAGTTTTTTCGGCTCTGTTTGAGTCTTGAAGTTTTTGTGCAACAACAGCCTTTATTAGCTGGGCCTCAAGCCGATATTCAGCAGATCTTCTGTTCAACCGATCAAGATCTTCAATCGCTGTCTTCAAAACGTCTGCATCTGGTTTATTTTCATTCAGGCCGAGGCTAATAAAAGACGATGCTAAGGCCATCATCGGCTCCGAGTATCCTTCCTTTTGAAGAGTTAAAAGTTCTCGATTTGCAGCATCGAACTCAGACCTCATCAAATGAATCAAGCCAATATTTGCTCGAGCTTCTGACTGTTTAGCATCAGAAAATAAAATACTTTTATAAATTTGCTCAGCTTGCAGATAGTTGGCCTCTCGAAAGTAAGAAAGCCCCTGAATAAGCTGGGCTTCGGTTCTAGCAGCATCGCTTCCTGAAACTTTTGCAAGAACGTCATCAACGATTTTTCGAGCTTCAAGTGTTTGATTATTTACCTCGATAAGTAAACTTGCCATCTGCATCTTAGAGTAAAGATCCAATGGCCCCAAGGCCTCGGCCTTTCGATAAAACTCAAGGGCACGTTCATAAGATCCCGTTGACTTGTTCAACTTCGCAATTTTTATAAAATCGTCCGCAGACATAGATTTTTGATCGATGTCTCGATGAAACTCAAAAAGATACAAACCAAAAAACACCAAACTCGTCAAAACAAGTCCCAAAAACCAATTACGAAAAGATTCCCGACTAGAAGTGCCTGAAACACTATAAGAAGGAGTTTGTGTCACTTTTTCTGCAGGACGCTGAGGAGCCGGAATAGCCGCTGGTCTCGGTGTCAACTCATCACTTAAATCATAATCTTTAACTGTTTTTGAACGTGCTCCGGTTTCAGTTTCTTGATCTAAAAACTGAGCCTCTTTAGTTCTAATTTCATTCACTAATTTCGAAAATTTTTTGTGCTCTCTGACAAAATTCCATCTTGAATCAGGATCACGAATTTCATCTAAAATAGAAACTTCGTGAGCGCCTATGAGCGCGGCTACCTCTTCGAAGCCATAGGGACCAAGAATCTTTCCAGAAGATCTGACCAACCAAATTCTATCTTGAGTCATGATCAGTCACCTCTGGTTAATGCCTAAAATGCCGAGTTGCCGTTAAAACCATATTAATGTCCATCTTAGCAGCCTGCTCGATCACGGAGGCATCATTCACTGATCCTCCTGGCTGGAGAACCCAGCGGATCCCAGCCTCGCCTAATTTAATAATAGAATCTGGAAATGGAAAAAATGCATCGCTTGCTAAAACAACATCTTTGAGCGATCCATGATGAGTTCGCATGCGATCAATCGCGTGCTGAACAGCTTCAACGCGATTGACTTGTCCCATACCCAGCCCCACCGTCTGGCCATTTTTTACCAGAGCGATAGAATTGCTCTTCAAACTGGAACACACTTTTTCTGCGAACACTAAATCCTTCATCACTTGTGCACTTGGCTTTTGGCCTAAGAACTTCCATTGATGAGTATCACTTCCCTTTTTGTCTGCCGATTGAATCACAAAACCACCAGCTACAGTGCGAATTTCAGTCTCATCAGGAGAGCGAAGAATGTCTTTCCATTTAAGAATACGAAGATTTTTTTTCTTTGCAAAAACTTGAATAGCTTCTGCAGAAAAATCAGGCGCTACTATACATTCTAAAAAAATCTCACTGAGAATTTCGGCCTCAGCCTGTCCTAATTTTTCATTCACGGCAATAATTCCACCAAAAACACTGACAGGATCACTCTTAAGTGCCGTCAAGACAGCGTCTTTAAGATTAGCCTGTGAAGCAACACCACAAGGGTTGTTGTGTTTTACAGCAACAGCCGACGGCCCATCTAATTCACGGACTAATCCCGCTGCCGCTTCGAGATCTAAAATATTATTATACGATAGGGGCTTTCCTTGTAAGACTTCGGCGGTATGCATTCCAGTGGTATCAGCGAGTCGACGGTACCACTTGGCTTTTTGCTGAGGGTTTTCTCCATATCTTAATTCAACACCCGTGTCGTGGCCTCCAAGCGAAAACTCAACACCAAGATCAGCTCCCAACTTTGCTGCGACTAAAGAGTCATAAGCCGCTGTATGAGCAAAAACTCGTGCAGCTAATCGCTTTCGATGCTCGATTGTCATTTCTGACAAAGACCCAATCCACTTGTAGTCCTGAGGATCACAAACGACCGTCATTCTTTCAAAGTTTTTTGCAGCTCCCCTGAGCATCGAAGGACCGCCGATATCTATCTTTTCAACAAGCTCGTCACCAGACAAACCGGCTTCAACACTTTTTTCAAAAGGATAGAGATTGCAAATCACCAGATCAAATGGAGCGAGACCGTATTTTTTTAAAGTGTTTTCATCTTCAGCATGACCCGCTCGAGACAACAGCCCCATATGGACATTCGGATGAAGTGTCTTTACTCGACCGCCCATCACTTCAGGAAATCCGGTTTGTTCAGAGATATCTATGACTGAGAATCCATTGTCTTGAAGATACTTATATGTTCCGCCTGTAGAGACAATTCTAAGTCCGCGAGCCGCCAATGGCCTTAAAAATTCGATCAACCCGGCCTTATCAGATACACTCACCAGAGCGTTGCGAAACATGATATCACTCCTAACCACTCGAGATTTTAGAGTGGCATCTTCGTCAGTAACAACTTCAGATCATCGTTGGTCAACAATAAGCCGGCACCTAGATAATTTGAGTACTTGCCGCCTTTGTTAAAAATATCTTGAACACCCGCATGCACGTACAAGCCTCGATAAAGATTGTATTGAATTTGTGAGCGAAGATTGAAGTTTGAAAACTCTAAACCTTC